>CAVIFH010000027.1:0-12356 GCA_963641615.1 bacterium
CCGCAGTCATATGTATTAGGTGGGAGAAACCACCCTCTACATATTAACTCTTGGGACCGGATGCTTTTCTTTATATCCTCCCGCGTCATTCCAACATGCTGCATGATCGCAAAGCGATGCCGGTCTTCATATCCCTCGCTTATCTGCTTATAATAGATAATCAGTGCTGCAGCGGCGGCAAAAATCAGGCTGAGTATCACACCGATAAAGAAAAGGCCGCCAAACAGGCTGTAAAAGCTCTGCCGCGCATTTGCCCGGCACTCGCCTGCACAGATAAACGTGCCGTCTTCCGTTTTCAATTTCTCAGGCAGATTATTCTGCAGCGCAGAGAAAGCTTCCGTTATTTTCTCCTCGGATAAATCATAGTCGGCACAATAATAGAAGTACACCGCCAATGAGTCCAAATTTGGCAGTTCCGGAACGACCAGCGTAATCGTCGGATACACCGATGCTGTCATATCCGCAGCAATCAGCTCCGTCGGAAGTTCCCCCACAATTTCCAGTTCCGTATTCTCGATGCTTATATGGTCACTTCCGTAGGTGCAGTTATGGGTACCAATCATCGCCTGTCCGGACTGTAGGCAGTGATCCGTGCCGAATACACGATTATAGTCCTCCTCCCGCACAAACATCAGATTATACATCTGACTCAGTGCCATGGTTGATGTGTAACCGATTCCGGCATTTTCATCCGTCATATGTACAGCAGCAGATGCATAGAAATAGTAGATTTCATTGTTGGGCGTAATTTCGTTTTCTTCATACACCGCCTGGAAACCGCCAAGGAGCCTGTCCATACAGTCATCTTCCGCCTGCTCCGGCGACTGCAGTGCAATGCCAAAGCTGATATCATAAGGATATCGAGTCATAAGCGCATCCTCGGCCCCGATATAGAGACTTCCTGTAGAAGAGATCATCACCAGTACCATCGTCGCCAAAATGCAGATGGATGCCAGCCCTGCCCCGTTCCTTTTCATGCGGTAGGCCATAGAGGAAACGGATATGAAGTTCTGTTTCTTGTAATAAAAATTTTTCCACTTTTTCAGCAGGCCGCATAATGCAACACTGCCCGAAATCATAACCAGATAGGTACCTGCGATCACCATAATCACAGCCGCAAAGAACCAGGTTGCCGCTTCAAATGTGCCTGCAGTCATTATTGCAATGCAATACGCCGCCGCAAGCAGGATCGCTCCGGCGATTCCCGGCAAAAATTTTACCTTTATGGGTTTCTCCCCTACGTTTTCGCTTCGAAGGAGTTCAAGAGGGTTGGCAATTCGCACCTGAATCAGGGAACGAAGCAGGAGCAGCGCAAAAATAACGCCAAAAATAGTCAACGTGCCCCCAATACTTTCCGGATCAAGCACAATGGAATCAATGTCGCCATCGTATGCTTCCAGACGGTCCGGCAAATCCTCCGGCAGCGACTTCAGGGCGGAAAAATTTTTCAGTTTGCGCTTTTCCCGCACCGCATCAACCGCTCCCAGCGCAAGCAGTACAGCCGTGCACAGGATGCCGGGGTAAAGCACAGCGGCAGCCGGAATATGATAGAGCGCAAACACGCTCAGGAAGATGCCGACGCACAGCAAACACATGGCCAGGCCCTTCCGTATTCTCCGCCAATACCAGAGCATCTGCTTCACCTCAGTCAATAAGGTAGCCTTTTCCGAATTTGGTCTTGATAAAGTCATTCAGTCCTGCTGCCTCCAGCTTTTTGCGCAGGCGGCCTACATTTACCGTAAGCGTATTTTCATCCACATAGGCATCTGTCTGCCACAATGCTTCCATCAATTTCTCACGGCTGACAACTTTCCCTATATTCTTCATCAGCACAAAAAGAATACGATATTCATTTTTCGACAATTCAATTTGCCGATCCTGAAAAAACAGCGAATGATCATTCGTATTCAGCATCACGCCCCTGTGCTCACAGATCGGCGTTATTTCGCTGAAGGTATACGTGCGGCGAAGCAGCGCCTGAATCTTTGCAGCCAGAACATTTCCGTCGAAGGGTTTCGCAATAAAATCATCCGCACCCACGTTCATTGCCATGACAATGTTCATATTGTCAGACGCTGAGGATAAAAATATAATTGGTACGCTTGATACCTGCCGGATTTCCCTGCACCAGTAATAGCCGTCCATAAACGGCAAATACACATCCATCAAAACCAGATGAGGTTTATATACGGCAAATTCCGCTGAAACATTCCGAAGGTCCTGCACCTTTCCCGCCTCCATCCCCCAGGATGTCAGCAGATGCACGACTCCATCGGCGATGCCGGAATCATCTTCAACGATAAGAATGCGATACTTGTTCATAGTCTCATTTTGATGCGCCGGAACCGACCAGCATTTCCCCGGCGCTTTTCAGTGTGGTCTCCGTGATTTTCGCACCGCCGATAATCCGGGCCAGTTCTCTCTTTCTCCCTTCAAAGTCCAGCGGCGCAACACTTGTATAGGTGCGTCCATCCCGCTCGCTCTTGGAAATCAGCATATGCGTATCGGCAAGCGCCGCTATCTGGGGCAGGTGCGTCACGCAGAGAACCTGCTTGAATTTTGCAAGGGAATGCAGCTTTTCGGCTACCTTCTGCGCAGCCCGACCGGACACACCGGTATCCACCTCATCAAAAATCAGCGTCGCAATCTGGTCTTTTTCGGCCAGGACATTTTTAAGTGAAAGCATAATTCTGGCCAGCTCGCCGCCGGAGGCGACCTTGCTCATGGGCTTCATTGCCTCTCCTGCATTGGCCGACATAAAGAAGGATACGGTATCCGCGCCGTTCAGCGTCAAATCCTGTTCCCCGAAAACGCACTGGAACTGCACCCGCGGCATATCCAGTTCCCGGAGCTCCTGCAAGATCCGCTTTGACATGATCTCCGCGTTTTCCCTGCGATTCCGGCGCAGGAGGCCGGCTGCTTCCCATGCATTCGCTTCCGCTTTTTGCAGTTTCTGTTTCAGATGCTCAATGTGGTCATCGGCAAACTCCATGTCATCCAGTTCTTTTTTTGCCTTATCCAGATAATCCAGAATTTCCTGACACGTTGTCCCGTATTTCTTCCGCAGACGATGGATAATATCCAGCCGGGATTCAATCTGCTCCAATTCGTCTGCGGAGTAATTCAGTTCCTCGCGCAGATCCTTCGCTTCCTCGGCAGCGTCCCGAACCTGATACATCAGATCCGTCACGCGCTCATAAATGGACTGAAAACGGTCACTGAATCTTGCCATACGGCCCAGCGCACGCTCCGCATTGCTTAAAAGTCCGGCCGCACCGTCGGACTCCTCTCCGCCGTACAGCGCCTCAACCGCTTCCTCCATTCCCTTGGACAGCCGCTCTGCATTTTGCAGGATTTTTCGGCGTTCCTCCAAGGTTTCGTCCTCACCCGGCTCCAGCTCTGCTTTCTCAATTTCCGCAATCTGATACTTCAGCATTTCCATGCGGCGAAGCTTCTCGCTTTCGTCCATGGTCAGGTGCTGAATCTCCCTGCGCAGCGCTGCAACATTTTCGTACTTTTCCCGGTAAGCATTCCGCAGTACCTCATTCCCGGAAAAATCGTCCAGAAAGGTCAGATGATTTTCTTCATCAAATAATAAGGCAGAATCGTGCTGACCGTGAATATTGATCAGCTGGATTCCAAGCTTTCTCAGCATTGTTACGGAAACAAGCGTGCCATTGACACGGCATATATTTTTTCCGTCCAGGAAAATATCCCGCTGGATCACCGTCTCTTCATCGTAGGTTACCCCGTTTTCGGAAAACCAGGGAAATTCCGGCACCTGTGTAAAAACAGCGCGGACGGAGGCCTTTGACGTGCCGGTTCGAATCATATCCCGGTAAGCGCGCTCCCCGAGAATTGCCGATATGGCGTCGATAACAATTGATTTGCCTGCGCCAGTTTCGCCCGTAAGTACATTAAATCCGGAATCAAATGAAATATCCGCACTTTCTATAACCGCAATGTTCTCAATATGAAGTAGATTCAGCACGGAAATACCTCCCTAACTATCTGATGAGTCCGTGAATTTCCCCGCAAAAAGCTGCTGCCGCATTGGAATCGCGCATAATTGCGATTACCGTATCGTCACCCGCAAGAGTACCCAGTACAACGCTGCGGCTCATTGCATCCAGCGCAGAGGCTGCCGCGTTTGCAAGACCCGGAAGGGTATGAATGACGATGATATTCTGTGCATAGTCAAAGCTGGTTACACACTCCCGGAAAATGGTATTCAGGCGATCGCTGAAGGTGTTGGCTACCTCTCTTGTGCCGGTTGTATAGTGATATGTGCCGAGACTGGTCAGCTCTTTGACAATCCGGAGCTGCTTAATGTCCCTGGAAATGGTGGCCTGCGTGCTTGCGAACCCGGCATCATGCAGCTCCTGAAGAAGCTGCTCCTGGGTTTCAATATCCCTATTTGAGATAATTTCCATAATTTTCGCCTGACGGCTTGACTTGATTCCCATACGCACATCCCCTTAGCCTTTCCTGAATTTTGTATTTACAACATCGTAAAAGCTGCGATCGTTCAGCTTGATAAGCCGCGTCTCCAGCCTGGATTTTCTGATCGTAACGGTATCCCCCATATTCAGGCGCAATGTTTTCCCGCCGTCAACAGAGAGGTAAGCATTGCGCCGCGAGCTGTTTGTCATGCCTACGGTAATCGTACGCTTTGCTGACGCGACGATGCAGCGGCTCGCCACATCATGAGAGCAGATGGGGGTAATAATGATATTTTCCGCTTCCGGTTCCACAATCGGCCCTCCCGCAGAAAGGCTGTAGGCCGTTGAGCCGGTGGGCGTTGACACAATTACGCCGTCTCCTCCGCACTCCATGGCCTGGATACCATCACATTTCACCGCCAGGTGGACAATCCTCGCCACAGCGCCCTTTGTAACAATTGCGTCATTCAGGCAAATATCATGAAAGATGATTTCGCGATCTCTCTGCACGGTAACATCCAGCATCATGCGGCTGTCAACTTTATACTTTCCGTCTGCCAGAAGCCGCAGTTTCTCCAATTCGGAGCTTTCCAGCTCTGCCATAAAGCCCATTGTGCCGATATTTACACCCAGCAGCGGAACGCCCCGCCGGGTCGCCGCCTTGGCCATATGCAGGATCGTTCCGTCACCGCCAAAGCAGATCACCAGGTCTGCATTTCCAAGCTCCCGATCCAAGCGGTAAAATCGGATGTCTTTCGGGAGCTCGATGCTGTGCTCAACTTCAAAGGGCAGGCAGGGCTTCACCTGAAATCCGGACTCCTTCAGAATCTGCATGGCACTGCGCAGGGTATGAAAATTTCTGTCTCGATACGGATTGGGGGTTAGAATCAGATTCTTCATATATCTGCTCCTTTATCCAATGCGGCATGCGCCTGCCGGACGATTTCAGCCGGATCTGGGCAGTTTTCCGTATCGTCACGAAGGGTCAGATGTGCCAGAAATTCGATATTTCCCTCCGGGCCTTTTACCGGAGAAAACGTAAGGCCCAGGATGCAAAAATTCAGCTCATGGGCAAGACTGATAAAGTTCTCCAATACTTCTATATGAGTCTGCGGGTCACGCACGACTCCCTTTTTCCCCACTCTTTCTTTCCCCGCCTCGAATTGAGGCTTAATCAGGCAAAGCACCTGCCCCTCGGGCTTCAGCAGTGCCTTTATGGCCGGCAAAACAATTTTCAAAGAAATAAAGCTCACATCGACAACCGATAAATCTAACGGCTGGCCGATTTGGTCCGGCGTAACATAGCGGATATTGGTCCGCTCCATCACAACAACACGCGGATCGGAGCGAATCTTCCAATCCAGCTGACCATACCCGACGTCAATCGCAAAGACCTTTGCGGCCCCCTGCTGAAGGAGACAATCTGTAAATCCTCCGGTTGAGGCTCCGGAATCAGAGCAGACATACCCTGTCGGATTTACGCCAAAGTCCTTCAGCGCCTTCTCCAGCTTCAGTCCGCCGCGGCTGACGTACGGGCATGCCGCTCCCCGAACTTCTATTTTCACGGTATCTTCGTAGGAAATCCCCGGCTTATCTGCCTTCTGGCCATCCACATACACAAGGCCGCTCATAATGATTGCCTGTGCCTTCGAGCGGGATTCGGAATATCCCAATTCTGTGAGGAGGACATCAAGCCTCTTCTTATTTTTCACGCTTCAACACCTCATTCACAAAATGCACAATGGAATCCGCATCCAGTCCACACTGCTTATACAGCTGCTGTATGCTGCCGTGGGGAACAAATTCTCTCCCCAGAGTCCGTCCGTATACGCTGCAGCTATCGTCCAGCCGCCGCAGCTCCCACGCAAGGGCATGCTCTATGCCTGCATTCTCCGCGGTCTCTTCTATCACGAATACATTTTTCTTTTCAGAAAGGTCTGAAAGGAACTCTTCTCCGGAAATATCGGACAGCTCCAGCATGCGCAGCACCGTGCATGCGATGCCGTCCTTTTCCAGCATCTCTGATGCCTCAAGGACTGTATTAATAAGTGTTCCATAGGAAATCAGTGTGGCATCCTGCCCGCGCTTGTGGCAGAACACCTTTGCTTGGCCATCCCAGGCGGATAATTTATATGTGCCCTCCGTTCCGCGGGGGTAGCGCAGAGCGATCGGCCCGCTGCTGCTCTCAATTGCCCATGCAAGCATTTGCTTCTGCTCTTCCAGACTTGCCGGAGCGAGGATACGCATTCCGGGAATCTGGCGAAGAAATCCCACATCAAAAACGCCGTGATGGGTCGGGCCGTCGTCTCCCACAAGCCCCGCACGATCGATTGCAAGCACCACATGCAAATGCAGAAGGGCAATGTCCTGCATCATCTGGTCATATGCCCTCTGGAGGAATGTAGAGTAAACCGCAAAAACCGGGATCATCCCCTGCTTTGCAAGTCCGCCGGCCATAGACACGGCGTGTTCCTCCGCAATGCCCACATCAAAATATCTCTCCGGGTATCTGTTCATGAAATCCAGCAGTCCCGTACCCCCCGGCATAGCTGCCGTAATCGCGCAGATTCTGGGATTCTCCGCAGCAAGTGAAACCAGCGCAGCGCCGAAGGAATCGGAGAAGGTAACGGACTTCGGCGTCAGCTTTTTTCCCGTAACCGGGTCAAATTTTCCTATTCCGTGGTATTTTGCAGGGTCCTCTTCCGCGGGGGCATAGCCTTTCCCCTTTTTGGTCACCACATGAACAAGGGTCGGCTCACCGATATCTCTGGCTGCACGCAAAACAGAAATCAGGTCTTTTACGTCATGACCGTCAACAGGACCATAATACTTAAGTCCCATGTTTTCAAAAATTGTCGTCTGCAAAAGGAAATGCTTGATTCGATTTTTGGCACGGCTGGAAAAAAGGTATATCTTCTTTCCGCCGGGGATGCGATACATTGTCCTGCGGTACCACCGTTTCATGCCTAAGTACTTTTCATTGGCACGCAGCTTTGAAAAATGATGTGAAATGCCGCCGACACTCCTGCCAATGGACATTTCGTTATCGTTCAGCACAAAAACAATCGGCTCCCCGCTGTCGGCAGCATCGTTCAGGCCCTCATAAACCATGCCCCCTGTGGCGGCGCCATCTCCTAAAAGGGCAACGACCTGATAATCCTGGTGCAGCAGAGTCCTTGCCCGCGCCATTCCCAGCGCAATGGATACAGAGCTGGAAGCATGACCCGCCACAAATGCGTCCGTGTCACTCTCGTTCGGCTTTGGGAAACCGGACAGTCCGCCAAACTGGCGAAGCGTCGGGAATGCATCCCGTCGGCCGGTCAGCAGCTTGTGCACATAGGATTGATGTCCTACATCGAAAACCAGACGATCCTTGCCGGTATCAAATACGGTTTCCAGAGCAACCGTCAGCTCTACTACACCCAGGTTGCTTGCCAGGTGACCGCCGGTATTGGAAACGTTTGCAATTAAAAATTCCCGGATTTCTTCACACAGCTGTATGCGTTTTTCATCCGTAAGGCGAAGCAAGTCCTCATGGCAATTTATATTCGGCAAAATCTCCACAAGTGAACACGACCTATCTTTTATTTCGTAAAATACCCATGCCGAGTAAACATGCAAAAATCAGTATTCCTCAGGCGCGTCTGCGCCATTTGTCAAGATCTCCGGCCTGCAATGCAGTAAATTCAAATGCAAAACGGGCCTGCCCAACAGTTTATATACTATCATACATTGCAGAATTATACAAGTATTATTTCTTTTTATTCATTTCGGCCTTTGCAAATCTCAGGCAATAAAATCATGTGAAAGCAGGAAAATAATAATTTTATCAGCTTTTTTACAGGCCATTTTTAAAAATTGCGCAGAAATTGCATTGTATATTCCGTTGCGTATTTTCACACAGGCAGCGGCATATTTCCGTTCCGGCAGAAGTGCGCATAAAAAGGCGGATGCTCTCATTTCTTTAAGAGCATCCGATTTACTGCCCTGCGCAGGCTGGGATTATGCAAAAAATGGTTTTAAAATGAGCGGCAAGGTTTCCCCTGCCGCCCACCTGTTTATTCCACATCCACCGGACAGGTATAAGCTCTCTTTCCCATAACATTTGTCTTGGCGCCTGTAAGCGCAATCGTCTGCTGCAGCGGCAGATCATCGGAGCTTGTGCCCACAAATACGGTTAGTTTCCCGGGCTCCACAACAAATTCCATATCTTCATTGTAATAGCCAAGCTGCGCCGTATTCAGATGGAATTTCACGGTTTTCTTCTCACCGGGTGCCAAGGTTACGCGCTTAAATCCCGCAAGCTGAATATTGGGACGTGTAACATGTGCACCCAAAAAGCGGGTGTAAAGCTGCATGGTTTCATCACCCGCCATATTGCCTGTGTTGGTGACATCAGCCGCCACCTCAATAATTCCGTCGGTGGCAACTTCACTGCTTTCCAGCTTTAGATTTGAAATCCGGAAACCGGTATAGCTCAGGCCATAGCCAAAGGGGTACAGGGGGGAATCCGGTCCGTCAACATAGCCGCCGCTGAAAATAGATGACCCATTGGGGTCACCGCCGGAGCGATAACCGGAGCCGTTTTTATGATAGTAGAACAGAGGAATCTGGCCCACGCCGCGAGGAATGGACATTGTCAGCTTTCCGCCGGGGTTCATATCACCATAAAGCACCTCTGTAACGGCTTTCCCTGCAAACTGGCCAGGCATAAAGGCCTGAAGAATGGCATTGCAATGTGCATCCGCCCAGTTTACAGCAAATACTCCCGGACCATACAAAACGACAACCACCGGCTTTCCGACAGCTGTAACAGCCTCCAACAGCTGCTCCTGAACACCCGGAAGCTCCAAACTCTGACGGTCCTTGCCTTCACCGCCTGTGACGTTCACCCAGCCGGAGTTGCCGCCCAAGGCCATAATCACAATGTCTGACTGTTCAGCCGCTTTTACCGCCTCGTCGAAGCCGTCCTTTGACAGGCCGATAATGTCACAGCCTTTAGCATAAGCTACCTGCGCACGCTGCGCAAGCTCCTCACGTAGGGTTGTCGTCCCCATATTGCGTAGCACCGTAACCATGTCGTCCAGCTTTGCCTTGTCCGCATCGGAGAAAATACTGAACATGGCCGCAAAAGGATTAGCCGTCTTTTTGCCGCCGTCATTCTTCGCTGCTTCATCGGCGATGCCGTTAAATGTCGTCTGTTCCCCGTTCACGCCGGCCATCATCATCTCAATATATGCAGGATAGGTATAACCCGAGACCGGATAACGCAGGCTATCCGCATGCGGACCGATCACCGCGATCTTTTTGCCGCTCTTTATCGGCAAAATGCCGTCGTTCTTTAACAGAACCAGAGAATCCTTCGCGATGCGATAGCTTAAAGCGCTCTTTTCAGCGTTGTTCATCGCCTCGCGGACCTTGGAAACGTCGCAATACGGATTCTCAAACAGTCCCGTTTCAAATTTTACGGTCAGCACCCGGCGGACAGATTCATCAATCAGTTTTTCGTCCAAATCACCGCTGCGCACATAATCCGGCAGCTGGCGGAATGCTGCTCCGACAGGAATCTCCGTGTCACAGCCGCCTTTCTTTGCTAGGAGACCGCATTCTTTGTATGTATCTGCCATTTTATACTGATTATAGAGCTTTAAAACAGCAGCGCCATCAGATGTCAAAACGCCCTTGAAGCCCATTTTATCACGGAGAAGGTCACGGGCAATATGCTTGTTCGTGATAACCGGCATGCCGTCAATCTCTCCGTAGTTTGCCATCATCGCACCCACATGTGCCTCCTTGGCGGCGGCCTCAAAGGGTGTGGCAAAAACTTCGTAAAGCTCACGATCATTGATTCGCGCGGCTGCAGTATTCAAGCCCCCCTGTGTTTCAGCATAGCCTAGGAAATGCTTTGCAATGCAGCTGACGCCCTGCGACTGCATACCCTGAATATAGTTAATGCCGAACTGGCTGATGACATAGGGATCTTCGCCGTAGGTTTCGTATGTGCGGCCCCAGCGCGGATCCCGGGACACATCAATCACAGGACTCATTGCGGAGGTAAGTCCGACTGCGCGGCTTTCCTGCCCGATAACCTTTGCCATTTCCTTTGCCAGCTCAGGCTTCCATGTACAGCCCATATTAATCTGCGCCGGGAAAAGGGTGCCTCCGGCTGCCGGGTAGCCGCAGAGATTTTCCGTCTGCAGTGCCACCGGAATGCCCAAACGTGTTTCGTTTACGAAGAAATCCTGTACTTCATTGGCAATTTCCGCAATCTGGACAGGATCCACAAGGCCGACGACGGAGAACTGGGTAAACCGCCCATGTCCCTGAGAAAATTTTTCACGAAGAGCCTCTTTGCTGACCTTTCCGTCCACAATGAAGGAGCCCGCCAGATCTCCGCAAAGCTGTGCGGCTTTCTCCTCCAATGTCATTCTGCTCAGCAAGTCTTCTACACGTGCCTCGGTGCTTTGTTTGGGGTCTTTGTAAATTTCCATACCGTTCTCTCCTTAGATTTTATAAACGTGGGCGTCTGCAAAAATACATTTTTTCCGGTGCAGATGATGTATAGGTTTTCCACTCCGGCAAGTTTGCTGTATTGGGACTTCCTGTGCGGATAAAAGCACACCATCTGTCCAGCATTTCCTGACTCAGCTCATAATCACAGGTTTCCTTTGGCCGCCAGCTGCGGTCAAGGGTGCCAAACATGTACCAAAGCTCACTGGAGTGAAAGGCGCCAACCCGATCGCCCAAAGGCTGATGGCTGAACTCGTAAACATAGGCCAATGGCGCGCCCAGCTTTTCCATTTGAATTGCCCAATTGGCGGAACCCCTTCGCATCTCCTCCGGTGACATATCCTGGGACGTACTGCCGATAACAGACGGCAGCTTTGCAAAGGAACCTGATACAATTGAGTCATTGGGTGTCCTTGGAAGCAGGCAGCCTCCGATCGTCGGCATGATAAAGGGGGCAAAGCCCTGAATCTTTTTTTGCTCCTGCAGCAGGCACTTGCGAAGCTCCGATGCCGAGACACGCCGCAAATCCTCGATTTTTTCAGTATTAAAATAACGCTTTCCAAATTCAAGTCCTGCCTGTGCCGCAAAATCGGCCTTTACACTCAGGTCGCCGAAATTGCTGTTGTATCCGCCGCCGCTCTGGAGAATCACCTGCTGAAACAGGCCGCGGCTCTCTTCTGCACAAAGCTGATACATTGTACTGATGCAGCCCGCAGACTGGCCAAAAAGTGTTACCTTATCCGGATCACCGCCAAAGGCACGAATATTCCGCTTCACCCAGTTCAGTGCGGCAAGCTGATCCTGCAAGCCGTAATTACCATATTTCTCCGTCTCACGCTGAAGATCCGGGTGGCTGAAAAATCCCATCAGTCCAAGACGATAGTTGACTGTAACGAGGATCACACCGCGCTTAGCATACTCCACTCCGTCAAACTCCATTTCGAGGCCGCTTCCGTTTACAAACGCTCCTCCGTGAATCCAGACGGCAACGCTGAGGCCATCTTCCGGTGTTTCGGCTGGGGTCCAGATATTCAGCGTCAGCGCATCTTCGGATTCAGGTGCATCCGGGAATGCCGGACTGCTGTGAAACTCCCGCACATAGTCTACGGTTGTTCTCTCTTCCACGGGAACAGAAGTATCCACCCGCTGCGCCTCCGGCGGAAATGCCTGATAGCAGCGATTTTTGGGGTGCGTGCAGTCCAAAACACCATCCCACGAGTCGGCCGGGACTGGTGGTGCCCAGCGCAGGTCTCCCACCGGCGCCGCCGCGTACGGGATACCCAGGAATACACAGCCGTGCTCAAATTCACGGCCTTGAATTTCCCCTGTTTCTATTTTTACGGTTTTCATAACAGCCTCCCTGTTAAATAAACGTCCTCCGGCATAAATATATTTGTCTATGTA
>CAVIFH010000028.1:0-12172 GCA_963641615.1 bacterium
TCATTATATTGAAAGATTCGCTGCGCTCTGCAACACCCCCGGGGGAAGCCGAGGGCGGTGAAAAATGCGGCCCCGGGTGGAGTGTACCCGGGGCTGCAAAGAGGGGGGATATGGGGACTGGCTCAGCGCCACTTGGCGTAGAGCTTTGTCTTTTTCTTGGTTACCTTGTCCGTGCCTGCGTACCAGGGCTTGGTGAGGGCGGCGTCCTTATACCATCCGGCGAACACCGAGCGGCTGCGGGTGGGAACGGGCAGGTTCTCGGGGCTTTCGCCGCGCTTAACAAGGATCGTGGACAGCTGTGCGCCGCCGTTGGTTTCGAAGATCACGCGGCATTCCTTTCTACCCAGCAGCAGGATAAGTAGGAGCAGGAGAATCAGCCCCAGCGCAATGAGCAGCACCCACCAATGGAGCTTGACCCACTCCAGTGCGGCTCTGAGGGCATCGAGAATGCGTGCCCAGAAGCTGCCGGAGGTCGGGCTGCCCTCCGCCCACTTGACATAGAGGGTCATATTGGAGACGACGGGCTCATTTTCAAAATCCCAAGGCTGGGTGAGGTCAACGTCCGAATACCAGCCCTCAACATGGAAGCCGTCCTTCGCGGGATCCTCCGGCCGGGGCAGCAGCTCGCCGCTGCGCACATTGACGCTCTCCAGCTCGGTGCCGCCGTCCGTTTCGAAGGTGACCACGCACTGGTCGGAGATGATCAGCTTCAGGTCGTTGGCCGTGGCCTGGTACTGGTCGCTGCCGTCGCGGAGGGTGACCTTATAATTCTCATTGGAAAGCACCGTCATGCCGGAGGTGCCGACGACCTCCAGCTGGAAGGTGCCCACCACCTGGCGGGCGTTCCACTTCTCGCCATCGGCGAAGGAGACGAAATTCATATAGAATTCCCGCCCACCGGCGCGCAGCGCCAGGTCACGGGTCTGCACGCTGGAGCTGACGATTGCGCCGCCCTCCACGGGCTTGACGAAGGCTTCATCATACTTGATCTCGTTCTGCATGGCGTACATCGTATAGGGGTCACTGCTGTCGGTACGCTGCAGGGTGAAAACCACGGTGACAATGTCCCCGGGCTGCACGGTTGCCTCATTCGAGCCGTTGACGCTGAGGTCAAAGGTATAGTTCCGGCTGTTATCCACGGCCAGCGCGGGCGTAACAAACAGGGTCAGGAGCATGATGCTCAGCAATATCCATCCGACGATTCGTTTCATGGTTACATCCTTTCCATTTGTAGATTGGCGCGGTTACGCCTGGGGCTGTTCCGCTTCCGGCGCGGGCTCTTCCTCTGTGGGTTCCTCCGCCGTGGGCGCTTCGGGCTCCGGCTGGGGCTCTTCCGGGAGCAGCGGGATCTCGCAGGTGCGTGCGGCATCCAGAGGGTCGCTCAGCGCGTCCATGAGGCAGGCCAGATCATCCCAGGTGAGGTTGCCGTCGCCATCGAGATCGTAGCGGAGGATATCCTCGTAGGCAATCTCGCCGTTTTCGTAGGCGAGCAGAATCGCGTAGAGCCATTGGGCATCGTTGATATCCACGCAGCCGGAGCCGTTGACGTCATAGAACAGCACCGTCTGGAACTGCACGGGCTCCTCGCCGGACTGCACGGGCAGCGGCGCGGGTTCGGTGGCTTCTTCCGGCTCTGTGGTCTCCTCCGGTTCGGTGGGTTCCGGCTCGGTGGGGTCAGGCTCGTCGCCGCTGCGGCAGACCAGGAAGGAGCAATCCGTACGCGCCTGCTCCAGCAGGGTTTCCAGGGGGAAGGTCTTGGTGCTGTTCAGGCGGCTGTTCGGGTCGTTCACCACGACATTGCCGTCAGCGTCCAGGCCGCAGAGCACGATATAGTGGCCGGACTGGGTGAAGATGCCCCTGCCCATATGGGCAATGACGGGATGGTTCGCCTCCAGCGCGGCGAGGATGGCCTCGGCGTTATTTTCGATCCACTCGGTTTTCAGGCCGTAGGCATCGGCCAGCCAGCAGAGCGTATCATGGCTCAGGCCGCTTCCGTGGTACCTTCCGGCTTCCACGGCGCTGCAGAACAGGCGGTAGGGATTCTGCTCCACATTGCCAGTGAGGTAGGCAATGACCATTGACAGACTGGCAGCGCCGCAGCCGGAGGTGGCGACGGACTTTGCTTCGCCGTTATAGTAAAGGACAATGGTGCGATAATCCTCCTGGAAGAGCATGGGAACCGGCATGCCCGCCCTGTTGCTCTGCATGGTGCCATTCCAGCCGATGCTCCCATCGCGGGGGAGCAGAATAATGGCAGGCGCTTCGGCCTCGGGCGCATCGTCCGGCAGCTGATTGTCCGCTGCATCGTCGGCGGCAGACGTATCGCCTGGCTCGGCGGGCTGGGTGGTCTCCCCTTCCCCCTCGGGATCCTGGGGCGGCAGGAGCGTATCCGCAGGCTCAGAAGCGGCGGTGGGCTCGGGGATATCCGAATCGGGTGCGGCGGTAGGCTCCGCCGGGGCGGAAGTGTCGGGCGTCTGCGCGGGGGCGACTTCCTGGGTCACGGGAATAATCACCGTCTCACAGCCCTGCGCAGAAAGCTCAATCCGGGAGGCGCGGGCTTCGCCGGGGTTTTCGCCGATGCGAAGCTCAAAGCCGCCCTCAACGGCGGTGAGCACGATCCATTCCGCCTTTGCCTCCGCTATCCAGGAGGTGCTGCTGCTCACCTCGATTTTCTTTTCCATGCCGGAATAGGGAACGAGCAGGCCGTCCCTCACATAGGCTTCATCCACATACACGAAGGGGGCGGGCTCCGTTTCCGGTTCGGTCACCGGCGCTGTTTCCGGCTCCGTCTCCGGCTGCGGGGTGGGCTCGGGCGTTTCCTCCGCGGCAGGGGGCGCTTCCTGGGTGGGCGTTTCCTCTGCCGGCGCTTCCGTGGGCGGCACATCCGCCTCGCCCATGGCATACGGGCAGGCGCTCATGCAAACCATCACAGCCAGGAGTATACATAGTGTCTTTCTTAAATATTTCATCCCTGCTGACCTCCATCTTTCTCGGTTTTCGTTACAACCGTCTGCTGCATTCCATAGCCTTCAAGCCCTGCGGGGCAAACCGGAACCACATAGCTGCGTGCCCCCGCGCCTGTGCGCTGTGCGCCGTTGAGATTCTGGCGAGCAAAGAGCACGGCGGGGACGACCATCTCCACATCGCAGCGCAGCTGCAGTGCGGCGCGGCAATCATCGTCGCCCATGCCGAAGTGGCCAAGGGTATCGCGTTCCCGCTCCGGGTTCAGCGCGTCGGCAATGTCCAGCTCCGGATCGGCATGATAGTAGGCGCTGCCGATCCACAGCACGACCCACTCATGGCGCACCGTCTCGGCTTCGGCTTCCGCCTCTGCCTCGGTCGCCTGCTCCGGCTCCGTCGCGGTTTCAGGTTCGGCCGTCTGCTCTGCGGCGGTGGGGAGTGCCTCGCACACGAGCATACACTCAATGCCCATCTGCATCAGCAGGTACGCGTAGGCATGGGCGGTATCGTTTGCGGATACCTTGTTCTTCATCAGCGCGTAGAACGGGCTGGGCGCAAAGACCGCATACAGGTCGGCAGCCTCGGCTGCTTCCTCTGCGGCGGCAGTTTCGCCGGTCGTCTCGCTATCCGTGGCCTCTGTATTCTCCGGCACTGCGGCCCCGGTAACGGCGGCAGTAAAGTAGGTGGTGAGGTACTGGTAGAGGCGCGCCGCAGTGATCTCCACATCGCCCTGAATCAGGCAATAGGTCACAATGCGCTCGATCTGCGCGTGCCATTCATCGATGGCTTTCAGATGGTCGTCCTCTGCCAGCTTGAAGGTGACCTCCACGCGGCTCTGCTCGGGGTGGTAAACAAATTCGCTGACCAGCACCGACAGGGGGTTGGACTGGCGGTAGCAGGCCTCCACCTCGTCGAATTCAAGCTGTGTCGCCATTGCACCGAAGAAGCTGTTGGAGCCGTGCTCCACAGCCTCGCTCATATTCTTATAGAGGTCGACCTGGGCATCGTTGAAGGAGGCAAGCAGCTCTGGCAGGATGACATTCTCCTGATAGACCCACTTGCCGCTTTCAATGGCCTCGCCGTAATAGGAGACCATGCTGCCCTGGGTGCCGGAATAGTTTCGCATGACGCCGTTCTGGCCGATGGTCGAGGCCTTGTCTGTGCCGGTGGAATTCGGCCTATTCGTCACGCCGTCGAGCACGCTGCCGCTATCCTTCTTGGAATCCTCCGCCTGCATTTCCGCCTTGGTGCCCGCAACGCCGATCAGGCCGTCGCCGGTGGTGGTGAATGCAAGCTTGCGCTTCTGGTCGGCATATTCGCTGCTGAGGTAATTGGCCTTGCCGTCCTCCGGCAGATGCACAACGCCTACCTTAGAATAGGCCGAAGCATTGTACTGGGGCACCGGGATCCGCCAGCTGATCTGGACTGAGCCATGGTTCTCGGCGATTTCTCCCGTGAGCATATCCACAATGCGCGTGCGATAGAGCTTGATAACGCGATCCGGCGACACGGCGTTTCCATAGCGGGTGTAGTCCGCATCGGAAGAGGTGAGCGTTTCCACCACCAGCTGCTGATACCACGCCAAGCCATCCGCCGATACGCTGAGCGCGGGAAGCTCATGGACGACCGCTTCAATCGCATCGCGGTACTGCTCGGCAGTGCTCACGTAGGAAATCAGGAGCTGGCGGGCTTCTTCGGTCTGCCCGGCCAGCAGGTCTTCGATCTGCTGAATGAGCGGGGCGGCTTGGGGTGCATTGTCATAGGTGATCTGCTCCGGCGTCTCTGCGATGGCGCGAAGCTGCGCCACCAGCGCATCCAGCGCCCCGGTGATCTCACTCAGCTCTGCCATCTGCTTCTTCAGCTTTGCAAGCGTTTCCTCTGCCTGGGTGAGCTTTTCATAGTTGGTCACCCGCGCCTTTGCGGATTCCTCCAGCGCGTCGTAGGCCTCCCGCGCCTTTTGGATGATCCCCTCCCGCTCGAGGGAGACGGTTCCGATGGAATCGATCAGGTCAACAACGGCGCGTGCTTGCTCGCCGCTGGCTGCGATGAGCTCTGCATAGGCTTTCTCAGCGGCAACAAGGGTGGAGTAATTCGTGACCTTCGCCTTGGAGGCTTCGCTGAGCGCATCATAGGCGGCGCGGGTATTCAGGATATCCGGGCCGCTGTCCAGCGTTATTTCGCCGAGCTCGGAGATCATCTGCATAACCTTGCCCGCTTCCGCATCCGACGCGGCAACCAGCTCCTCGTAGGTCTTCTGCTTTTCCAGCAGCTGTTCATAGTTTCCAACGTGCTCCTTGCCGAAATCGGAGAGTTCATCGTAGAGCTCAAAGGCGCGGCGGAGAGTTTCGCCGCTGTCCAGCGTGACCTCCCCGATCGACAGGATGAAGTTATCCACCTGCAGCGCCTTGTCCAGCTCTTCCTTTTCGAGACGCGCATATTGGCCTTCCGCGGCGGTGAGGATTTCATAATTCGTGACCTGTTCCTTCAGGGCGTCGCTCAGGGAATCGTACTTTCTGCGTGCCTCGCGGATGGCGTCACCCTTTTCAACGGTGACTTCACCCAGGGCATCGATGGCCTCCACTGCTTCGCGCAGTGCGGTCATCTCCTGCTCGGAGAGCACCGTGAGGTTCAACGCCGTCTGGGGTGGGTCGATGATCTCGGCGGTGTTGTTGTATTTTACATGACGGAAATAGATGGTGATGTCGGTATCCTCTGCGGTCAGCGGCTCCTGAGAGAAGCTGACATAATTCGTGATGTCCCGATCCAGGCCGTTCTTATAGTGCGCAACCACCTTCATGCCCTGCGGGTCAAATACCTCCCCCGCGCCGTAAAGGAGCTTGGTGGGCTGCTCGGTCACCTCGATGCTGCTGATCATACTGCCCAGCGCCATCATATAGCCCGAATCATTCTTGAAATAGATGGTGCCATATTCATCCACGATGGGGCTGCACAGCGCGAACTGACGCTGCGCGCCGCGGGGCGTGAACAGATCCTCCGCCTCGGAAATGGGCGAGCCATCCTTGATGGAGAGAAGCTGGGTCTGGCCGGGGCTATCGCAGATGATGCGCAGGGTTCCGGGGGAATAGTTCTCGAAGAAGTAGACATAGACCTTGCCCGTCTTCTCATAGGCATTGGTGAGCAGACCGCTGGTCTGGGGGTAGCCCTTGGTGGGGCAGGTGTAGGCGATGGACCAGGAGGCGAGATCGATGACCGCAATGCAGTGACCCTCATACGCCTGGAACTGACCGACGCCCGAAACGCCGATATAGGCGCGGCCATTGTAGACCACAGGCGTAGAGGTGCTCATGCCCTCGACGGGCTTATCATCGCTGCCGGTGCGCCCGCCGCGCAGATCCAGCTTCTTGAGGGAATCATGATCGATATAGCCATCCGAATCGACGGCGACGGAATAGAAGTAGCCGCCCTTGGAGGTGAAATAGTAGCGATCGGTCTGCTTATCATAGCAGATGGTACAGCGGATATCCGCGCCTATGCCGGTAAGATAATCGATCACGCGGCCGGTTTTCGGATCCATGGAGAGCAGCCCCGCCGCCGAGCTGGTATAACCCATCTCGCCATCATCGGTGCCGACCAGCAGGAACTTATCGCTGACATACGCGCCCGCCCAATAAAAGCCGCCGCGCTGCGTATACGTCCACACAGCTTTCTTGGCTTCGGTTGCCTTCGCGGGGTTTTCATCCGTGATGGACAGACAGACCCAGTTGGCGTTGGAGTTTTCACTATTCCAGAAGCCGGTATAGATATAGCCATTGCGATAGGTGATCGGCGAATTCGGCTGGCCGCCGATGGGATCGGTATAGGCCCACAGCGATTCCAGCGTATCGGCATTGAATGCCTGTACCATATTTCCCAGAGCGACAAAGATCATGCCCTCGGCATAGGTCGGCGGCGTGATATTGAAGGTGGACGTGGTGACCATATCACCGGTCTGGACGACCTCGCCCGTCACCGTATCGATCTTCAGTATATAAGCATCAACGGTGCAGACCAGGCAACCGTCCACAAGAATCGGCGAGCTGATTACAGAGGAGCCAAAATCCAGTCCTGCACGGCTGGCCCAATACATCACAGCGTCATCCGCAGAAATAGGCGTAGCCGTATCGGTGACGGCGTTGTTACTATCGTTTCCGCGGAAATCGCCCCAATCGGAGGAAATATCTTCGCGGATGGTTTCGTTCTTCTTCGCCTCCTGAAGCGTTATGGTCAGCTCCAGCTGATCCTGATCGGGCGAAAGTTCGCCCTGCTGCATGACATAGCCATAGGCAGTGGCGACATAGGTATAATCATAGCCCTGAATCAGATCATAGGTGCCATCCGCATTGGGGGAAATTGCACCCAAGAGCGGATTTTTAAGCACAAAAGCGGCGCCCTCCGGCGTAAGCTGAAGTGTCAGCTTACAGGTCTGTGGGCGCGCCAGACGCACCGTATAGCTGCCTGACATCACAGTGCCATCGTTCAGCGTGGATTCCAGCGCAATGGCGACCGTCTTTTCCTGTTCGGTAAAGGGAATATCCAGCGCATAGTTTTCACTCTCATCCGCCTGAAGCGCCTGACCATCCACGCTGACGCGCACATTATCGCCGAGCTGCGTGGTCGTCAGGGCGAGGGTGAACTGCTGCGCTTCCGCAGGGGCGAGCACGAAATAATCGGACCATGCACCATCGAAGGCAGGTGAAAGCTGCATTGTCGTACTGCCGTCGAAAACGGACAGGCTGCCCAGCGTGGGCATAATGCGCGAACGCACTACGAACTTCTGCTTCAGTGCCGCGCCGTTGACCTCCGCAGATGCTTCCAGCGTCAGCGTGTTTTCAGCAATGCATTTTGCCGAACGAGCAGCAAAATAGCCGAGGGAAGTCGAGCCTACGCTGTTATCCATCTTATAGGATATCTCAAGCGGCTGTTCCTGCAGCCTGGTATAGCTGAGCGTGATTTCATTTTTCTGAATGTAATCCGCATTGGCATCCAGCCAGAGATAGACATCCCTGCGTGCAGCGCCATTCTGACTGTAGTACAGGCCGCTGCAATCGTAGATATCCAGATCATAGGTGAATACCTGAGTATCCTCCACGGTTTTGCAGCCCTTATATTCAAGGCTAAATTCGGCGCTGGAAGAAACCGAGTATTCCGTGAAGCGCAGGTTCTCCACCAGCATCAGCGGCAGCACATGCACGGTGATCCGGGGTGTTTCCACGCCCGGCGCAAAGGCGAGCGCTTGCACGGGTTTCAGCGTATAGAGAATCGGGGTTTCCGGATCGGTCAGATCCGCATCATCGGGGCGCGTCCACGCAACCGGAATGCGAGATTCCACGCCATCCACCGTTGCCCATGCGTAGGTGGGCAGGTCTTCTGGCTCACAGTTATAGGCGGTGGTCAGTTCCAGCGCGGTTCCATCGTCCAGACGGATGGCGGTGATCTGCGGAAGCGAGGCTTCATCGCAAATGGTGACGGTGAGGGTGACGATCTGCGTATTTTCGCCGAGGGAAACGCCCTGGGGCAGATCGACCTCCGGCGAGAATACATAGGTTCCGGCGACATTGCAATCATAGCCCACTTCTCCTACCCAACGCACTGCGCAGGAGAAATTGATTCCCCCGGCAGTGACGATCACCGAGGCGGGAAGACCTTCCGGCTCACTGCCGAGGACTGCAGAATAATTCGCACTTACATGGTTGGGCAGGCGCACGACGTCCGCCACGGCGGTGTTCTGCACGCCCTCGAAATCCAGATAGGGATAACCGCCATGGTATTCCATGGAGAAATTGAGCAGGAAATGCTCCGCGCCCAGCATGCAGCTGCGCACCGCCGCCGCATCGAGGGGCGTGCCCGCCCTTGAATAGAGCGTCAGGGTATTGAGATAATAGCAGTTTTCCACCTCGTAAGCCGAGCCGACGAGGGGACCCGAATCGGCGCCGCCGGCGGACACGCTGCCAACGTTGTAGCAGTCCGTCAGCTTTGCACCGCCGCCAGCCACACCACCGACATAATTGTTGCCGGCAACGCTGCCGAGGTTATAGCTTGCACTGACGCCGCCCCTCAGAACAGTAGATATGTTTCGACTAAGGCCAAGAACACCTCCGACACCATCGAAACCTTTGACGTTGCCCGTGTTATAGCACTGATCTACAACGGACGCACTGGCGACGCCGCCAGTGCCCGTACCGCTTGTGGTATCGTTGATGACGTTGCCATGATTGGCGCAGCGCATGACTGTGGAGGAATTGTTGATGGCTCCTCCAGCGATGCCGCCGACACCAGTGCCGCAGGCGCTGACACTGCCATAGTTGATACAATCGCTGATCGCGGCGTTGGAAGTGGGACCGCCAATAATGCCGCCAACAGAATTGGTATTCACATTTCCAGAGGCGCTGTACTGAATTTTTCCATGGTTCGTCAAATTGGAAAAACTTCCATTGCCAGAGCCGATAACGCCTCCGATATTTTCGCTGGCATACTGATTGTTCTTGAAAACGCCGAAAACGGTGACCGTTCCGCGGTTGACACAGCCGTCCGCCGAACTTATATTACCGCCAATTCCGCCGACGTAACCAGAAGTAGCAAATACATCCGCAGTATTTGTACAGCCAGTGGCTGAACCAGCGTTGCCTGCTACGCCGCCCACAAACCTATAGCCGGAAACCATGCCGCTGTTGGTGCAATTTTTAACTGTGCCGTAGCAATAGCCTGCTATGCCGCCAATATAGCCGCCCCTGTAGCCGCCTTTCGTCCCAGCGGTATAGATGCTTCCTGCATTTGTGCAGCCCTCGATGCGCGCCGTTCGGGCAGAAATCCGGCCTGCCACGCCGCCAACATAATCCCCGGTGGCAACGATGGAGCAGCTGTTGTGCAGGTCGGTCAGCGAGGCTTCACCCGCGGCGACGATGCCCGCGACATAGCTGCCATTGGCTTCGACACTGCCGGACACGCTGAAATGGGCGATCACGGCGTCGGCGGAGGCATAGCCGAACAGCGCCTGATAATCACCCTGGGCATCAATATAAAGCCCGGAAATGGCATGCCCCTGACCATCGAAGCTGCCAGCGAAGGGCGTATCCTTGCTGCCGATGGGCGTCCAGATAAAATCGGACAGGCTGATATCCGCGGTGAGCACAGCGCTGGCCGCGGCATTCTGATCCACATTTTCGAGGGTGCCGTTGACGAGGCCGGCAAACCACTTCAGTTCGCCGCCCGTGGAAATCTGATACACGCCATCCGCCTGCTGCGGCTGGCCTTCCTCGCCGGAGGCGGGCGATTCACTGCGCATGGCGGCGTTCAGCCGATCCGCGCCGAGCTGCGCTTCTTCTTCGGAGAGCGCGAGATAGCCGGAGAGCAGCTGATTGTAAATCTCCGTGGCCTGTTCATCGGCGCGGGCTTCGCCGCTTTCCAGGTATTCCGCCATGCTCTGAATCAGCTGGAGACAGGAGTCCGTGATCTGCATGCCCTGATCGGAGATCATGACATAGGTGACGTCGCTGGCCGAGCGCGCGAGGGAACCCGCGCCCTCCTCGGTAAAGGTGGCATAGTCGGCGGAAATGCCGTCCACCTCCATGATGACGCCATCGGAGAGATCATAGAGCTTATGACCGTTCAGATGCGAAAGGGCGGAAAGAATGGTATCGCCCGATGCATAGCGCACGAGCATGGGCGCGATCAGCAGCTGACCATTGCCCTGCACCGTGAAATAAAAGCTGCCGCTGCCCGACGCACCCGCGGGCGCGCCTGCCGCGAGCACAGAAGCATCCTCCCCGTCCGAAACACCGAAGGGCTCCCCCTCGGTTTCTTCGGGCGCGGAGGTCTCTGTGGGCGGCTCCGTGGTAGGTGTGGGCAAAACCTCTTCCCACACCTCGGCACAGGCCGCAGAAACATAAACGGCAATGCTGTTGTGCGCAAGGTCGAGCGCTTCGACACACAGGACGTCGCCCGCCTCGCCCAGAATCACATAGTTTCCACCGACGCACGCCTCTACCGCAGGCTGCGTCAGCTCCATATCAAAATAGAACCAGGCGTCCTCCGCCAGAATTCTGGCATAGCGCCGAACGGAAAGATCACCGCTCTGCAAACCCAGCTGGGGCACGTCCTGCGCCGGTTCGTCATCCACAGCGGCAAGCGCTGCGGCGGCGTCCTCTTCGGACTGGAAAACCTCGGTTTCCGATTCCGGCTGCGGCAGCTCTTCTGCAGGCGACAATGCGGCGACACCCGCAAAACTGCTCGCCAACAGGGCCAACATCAGCATCAGAGCCAATGCGGCGCGGAGCGGTCTGCGCATTTTCTTCATATGAGTACTCCCCCTGTGAATCGGGGAAAAGAGCACAAAGCTACCGGCATGCCGCAGGAAGGAGACCCCCGCGAAAGGAAGCCCCGCCGGCGGTGGAACGGAATCCGTATGTATGCCCAAACAGCTGTCACTTTCCCCGAAAATGAGCCATTTATGCAGGGCAGGTCTCCTGGCTTGGGGTCATCCTAATTGCGCGTTCTTCTCAGCCCGGAGGCCAATGAACCGGCTGCGCTTTCGTCGCCCTTACAGTAATCGGGTATTGCCGCGGCCTTTCACCGCGTTCCCTTTTCACCGGCCGCGCACAGGCACGGCCGACACCCTACATTCCAAGCCATTCAATTGTAGCATAATAATCACAGGAAATCAAGACGGCAGCATTCTCTCAGCGGAACATTTTTGTTCCCTTTTTGTAGTTTTGTAGTGATAAAAATGTGATAAAAATGTTGGACTTTGATTAAAAACTGCACGCTGCGGCGATTTTGTGATTGACACCGGCGCGGGCGCTGGCTTATAATGGCGGTAGCTTTCATCGCATATCGCTTTGCAGTGGGCGCGCAATGCGCCGAAACTGGGAACCCGGTGAAATTCCGGGACAGCCCCCGCTGCTGTAATGGGGACGCCTGCGCCAAAGGTCACTGAGCAATCGGGAAGACGGCGCGGGCGGATGAACCTGAGTCAGAAGACCGGCTGCAAAGCAGTATCTGTTTTTTTCGGTGGGAAAAAGGCACGAGAGGTTCTCTTTGCATGGGTATGCTTATCTGTATGCCCATGGGAATATGGGGGACAATTCGCTGGCTGTTTTTCACAGCCGGCTTTTTTCATGGCTGCGTTTTTTCTGCGGAAGAAATATTTTTTGCTGGCACACAAGGAGGAATCCCATGTCGAGGCGTCCCCTATTTGAAAAACTGATTGCGCTGC
>CAVIFH010000029.1:0-11804 GCA_963641615.1 bacterium
GCCGAGCGCGTAGTGGACTTTCACCACCGAGTTGTTGCCCATGCCGGGCGCACCTGACGAAGGCCCCCGCGAAGCTATGGAAACAGCTTCGCGGGGGCCTGTTATTATTTATTATCGAACGTATTCAATCACAACGCAGCGGTTCGGCTCGACGCCGGTAGAGTGGGTGGTGATGTTGTCCATATCCTGCAGGGCGGCATGGATGACATGGCGCTCGTAGGCATTCATCGGCTCCAGTGTCGTGCGGCGGCGCATCTTCAACACCTGATGTGCCTTCTTTACCGCATAGCGGCGCAGGCTGTCCTCCCGCTTTTCGCGGTAGCTTTCCGCATCCACGTTAATGCGGATATGCCCCTCTACGCCGCGATTGATGGAGTAATTGGCAAGGTGCTGAATAGCATCCAGTGTATCTCCCCGACGGCCAATCAGGTAGCCCAAATCTTCACCGACAAGCTCCACCTGATAGGTATTGCCGTCCTCTTTCCAGCAATGCGGAACCGCCTTGGATTCCATCCTTTCCAGAAGCCCTGCAATAAACTGCTCAATTTTTTCTTCTGTGCTTCCGGGCTCCGCGGGGGCATAAACCTTTGGCTCCTTTGGCTGCTCCGGAGTCTGTACTTTTTTCTCAGCCGGCTCCCGTCTTTCTCTCGTGGCTCTTTCTTTTTTCTCGGGTTTCGGCTGTGGGGACACCGGTTCCGGTGTCTCTGCCTTTTTCGCTGAATCGTCCTGTGACTTAACCGGCTGCTCCGCCTTCGAAGGGTCTGCTTTTGGAGTCTCCGGCTTTGGCGCTTCCTGCTTTGGCTCCGGCTTCACCGCGGGCTTCGGCTTGGAACGGGAGGCCGAAGACAGCGCAACCTTTGGAGCCTCCGGTGCGGGATCCGGCACCTCGTAGGTCACCTCAATCTTCGCGGGCTGAGCGCCAATGCCCAGAAAGCCGGATTTCGGCATCTGGACCACCTGATAAGAGAACGCATCCGGATCCAGCCCCAGCTGTGCAGCGGCATTTGCCTTCGCATCATCGATTGTCTTACCTGTAATAATGCTTTTCTTTTCCATGGATCATTCCTCCGTCTGGTTGGAAGCATAGCGATTGGGGTCATAGTTGCGTCCCTTGCAATAGGGGCGCTCCGCCACTCCGGACAGAACCTGCTCATCTTCCCCATCCGCAGTCACAATTATACCTTTTCTGACCGCGTATTCCTTTGCAGCGGCACTGCGCTCGGCTTCCTCCTGCTCGCGCTGCTTTTTCTGCATTTTCTTCTTGCTGGTGTTTTCCGTAATGCCGTCCGGATTTGCCGCTCTGCGCTCCGCGCGCTGCTTCTCCTTCTCGGCCTCAATACGGTCCTGCTCCAGGCGGCGTTTTAAGCGCTCGGCATCCTCCGCATCGTACTGAGTACGATACTTCTTCGTCAGGATAACATCCTCAACTGTCCGTACCACGCCGCCGATAAACCAATACAGCGACAGAGAGGCGGGGACCGTAAATCCGATCCAGAGCATCATCAGCGGCATTGTAAACATCATAACCTTGCTGGTTTGTGCGGCCTGAGAATTCTTTGCGGTCTCCTCATCCTGAATGCCGTCTTTGTTCGTCACCACAGAATCATTCATTTTCTGGTTGATCCACATGGTAACCACCTGGTTTCCGGCAGACAGGAGCGCAAGCAGCGCAAGGCCAATGTTGCCCCAGTTCCAGAAATCAGCGCTGAATATTTTAAAGGAGGGTATCAAACCAAGGTCACAGCCAAGGAAGTTGAAATTGATACCGGCCAGCGTTGACTCGCTGAGGGTCGGAATCGCTTCCTTCAGAACATCCGCGTACTGCGGGATCATCTGCGCAGCTGTAATCTGATCATAGTAGGAATTCGAGCCGAAGGCGCTGGGCGCAGCTTCCTTCAGGACCTCTATAATCTGATTTGCCGCATCAAGGCTCTCGTGCAGCATATACACAATCGGCTGCCGCACAACGGTATACAGCGGAATAATAATCAGCAGAGGGACAAAGCTCCACAGGCATCCGCCGCCCATGGATACGCCTTCCTCTTTATACAGTGCCTGAACCGCCTGATTCTGGCGCTGCGGGTCATCCGCATAACGGCGCTGGATTTCCTGCATCTGCGGCTGAAGGCGGGACATTTTCATCATGCTTTTCTTGGATTTGGCCGTCATCGGGAGCAAAACCAGCTGAACGATCACGGAAAACAGGATCAGCGCAATTCCGTAGTTGTTTGTGAACTGGTACAGCCAGCCCATCAGATAACCGAACGGAACCTGGATAATATCAGCAATGGAAAATGAAAGGAACATGGACTTTCCTCCTTAGTTTTGGAAGTCAGGGGACGGGGTCATACGGATCACTATGATTGAACGGATTGCATCTGGCAATGCGCTTGATTGCCAGCCATCCGCCGCGAAAAACCCCATATCGGTTGATTGCCTCATATGCGTAGGCGGAACAGGTGGGACGGAACCGGCATCTTGGCGGAAATGCAGGTGAAATGTGCTTTTGATAAAAACGTATCAGACACAGAAGTAATTTTTTCATAACTTATTGCGCAGGTTTCTCTTCCCGCAGAACCCCTGCCTTGGACGCAAGGGCAAGATAGCTGTTCGTCAATTGCTGAAACGATGCCTCTCCTGCGCGGGAACGCGCCACAACAACAATATCCCAGCCCGGCTGAAAAAAGTCCTCATGCAGCCGATAGACCTCACGAAGACGGCGGCGAATTCGATTGCGGCACACCGCATGGCCTAATTTCTTCCCGACCGTAATTCCCACACGATTGGTCTTCAAATGATTCTTTCTGGCATACAGCACCAGGTAAGAATTAGCGGCACCGGATGTGCGGTACAATCGGCGAAATACATGGTTTAACTTCAAGCTGGCGGAATATTTCATACACCACAGACTCCAAAAGATCAATCGCCTTCTAAGGCTTTCATTGTGTCTTGACTTACGCATCGCAATAAAAAGGGAGCGGGGCGAATCACTCACCCCGCTTTTGCTCCCATTTCGCTCAGAGCAACATTCCCACGCCAGGGTGCACAATGCTCATCACGCAGACAGAACCTTGCGGCCCTTTGCACGGCGGCGGGCAAGAACCTTGCGGCCATTGGAAGAAGCCATTCTCTGGCGGAAACCGTGAACCTTGGAACGATGACGTTTGCTCGGCTGATAAGTACGCTTCATGAACTACACCTCCTCATTTGCTTTTCATATGCTCGACAGCCCCACGGGCCGCAGCAACACACAGTAAAAGACTTACAGTCATAAGTGGTATTATAAACGAAAGGCGGCATCTGGTCAACTGGTTTTTTTACTTTTTTCGCCCGCCTCAACTACCACCTCAACTACCCCTCAACTACCAGTTCAATTGCGCTTGAGCTGCCCGCAGGATACAGCAAAGCCGCGGCGGTCTCGCCGCATGAAGATACAGGCGGCAAAGCCTCCGCGGCAATATACACGTATCAGCCTACCTGATTCTCATAGGTAAACACATCGCTGGCAGCTTCCATTTCAAAGTAAGCTTCCAGAATATCCTGCGCTACAATTGCCAGAGAACTTCCGTGGGCAACCTTTTCTCCGTAGATTGCAACGGCAATTTCCGGATCCTCCATGGGCGCAAAGCAGATAAAAGCACCATGGTCAGAGCCGCCGGAGGAGTGCTCTGCGGTACCCGTTTTGGCACACACCGCCACGGGGAATGTATCCAGGCACTGATAACCGCCAAAGTATTTGCTGGCAGTACCGCCATTGTCGGTTACCACCTTGCGCATACCCGTCATATACATTTCGTATGTATCGTAGGAGATATCCATCTTGCTTACGATCTCCGGCTCGTTCTGCTTGATCAGCGTGCGGTAATCAGAGGAAGCAACACGGTTCAAGAAGGTAGCGCGATAGCGGGTACCGCGATTGGCAAGCGTGCAGGCATACACGCACAGCTGAAGGGGCGTATAGCGGTTTTCCGACTGACCGATGGCTGTCAGGACGCGGTCACCGGCGTTCCATACGGCATCCGGGCCGGTATAGGATGCTGCCTTACTGGTCGGGTTAGATCTCCAACCGGTTTTTTCGGTCAGCTCAATACCGGTCGACTCCCCGAGGCCAAAACCCTGAGCGGTTGCATCCATCATCTGCCAGGTCAGCCGGTAGCCCAGCTCGTAGAAGAAATAGTTGCAGGATACCTTCAGCGCATCCGTCGCGTCAATCGTACCATGTGTGGCATAGACAGAGGAGTAGAGCAAGCACTTCGGATTAAAGCCCTCGCCAAGCTCCGTAAATACGCCCTTGTCCGTAATGGTTTCCATATAGTCAAGGATTCGCTCACCATTGGAATTCGTATTCTCCATTGCGGAAACCAATGTGCACATTTTAAAGGTAGAGCCGGGAGCATAGCAGGCACCGAAGGCACGATTGTAGAAGGGCTTCAGAGGATCATTCATGATATCCTCCCAGTCTTCATTCATTGTGGCAAGGTTATACGTTGGATAGCTGGCGCACGCCAGGATTTCTCCCGTCTTTACCTTCATTACAACAACGGCTGCACCCTCGGCATCCAGTCCGTTTCCTTCGCCTTCAGCGGTATTCTGCTCCGGGTCAACAAGGCTCTCCATCACCTCAGCGAGGGAATCCTCTGCAATCTTCTGGATCGTAATATCAATGGTTGTCTCCACATTGCTCCCGGCGACCGGCTCTTTCCCCTCCAGATAGTTCTGGCTGATGATTGCGCCGTCCTTTGAAACCACGTCCAGTCGACTGCCGTCAATGCCGTGGAGATATTCCTCAAATGCCTCCTCAAAGCCCGATTGACCGATAAGCGCATCCATGGAATAGCCCTGGTCCTTATACTTTGCCCAGTCCTCCTCATCCATGCTGCCCATATACCCTAAGATATGTGCAGCATAGGTAGTGTGGTATTCACGCACGGTGGAAGACTCTACCATCAGTCCCGGGGTATTCAGCTCCAGAATAGCCGCCAGATCATCACTGGATACGTCTTCGATAAAGGTATAGTTCGGCAAATTGGTCACGCCGCGCAGGTCAAACTCATAGCGCAGCCCGATTACCGCTCTCGCCTCTTCGTCTGTCCAATCATCCGGCAGCTCATAGCGCGCGCGCAGCTTCTCCACAAGCAGCGGCGCCGTAACGTCCGGGTCCAGGCCCCAGTCCGTCATAAAGCTCTGGAAATAGCTCTGCCATGAGGTATTATAGCTATCCAGCGTGTATACAAAGGGACGCGTAGAAGAAACCGGGAAATGGTCAATATGGGATACACCCAGTTCCTCGCATTTCTTTATCAGATCATACAGATACTGATTGCGGTCATCCGCCGATTTGATAACATAGTGGTTAAACACCAAGTCATAGCTTGCCCGGTTTCCGACAAGCACATTTCCGTTGCGGTCTAGGATATCTCCTCGGGCCGCACGGACCGTCGTAATTGTTGAATAGGTTGTTGCATTATCAGTATTACCATTTGTCTCAATGATCTGAAGGGAAAACAGCTTTGTCGCATACAGGAACATAGCAAAGCCAAATATGCCCAACAGTATGTACGCCCGAACCCGGGTCATTCTTTCCATGTATTGCCTCCGATTTGACCAATGCGATAGATCAGCTCATAGAGCGGAATCATTGCCGCAACTGTGAGCAGACCCGTGAATAAAAAACGTGGGAAACGGTACCAGAGTGTCAGCCCCAGGAAAAGCCCCGCAACATACAGCGCAATCTCATACAGAAGTGCCGCTGCACCCGCGCACAGAATGATTGACCCTCTGCTGCGGTGCCACACAATCTGCCGCAGCAGCGATGCACCGATTCCTAAAAATGTCAGCATAGCAACCACATAGGGTCCCGGAGCAGAGCCCGAGAAAAAGTAAATCGCTGATGCCGTTAAAATAAACCCGCTGCCGACTTCGCTTCCCTCTATCACCGTAATCAGGAGCATCGCCGCAACGGCGAGGTCGGTGGTCGCGCCCAGAATGGAGATTCTGCTCATAATGGTATCCTGCACGACAAGGCACAGGATGCACACGCCGATATAGCCGCCCCAGCGCAGCAGCCCAAGCCATTGCAGATGGGTAAAATGCAGCGGCTTCAGCAGGCTGACCCGCCGTGCATCCGGCTTAAATTCCTGGCGGAATACACGATGTATGCGTTTCTGCTTCTGACGGGGCTGCGCAGCCCTGCGTCCGGGTGTTTTCGCGGGCCGTTCGGCTCTTTTCGGCTTAGAACTGCGTTTATTCACCATTTGCTTTTCCTCACTCTGTGCGGAAATTGGTAACGATGAATATCTGCTCCAGAGAGCTGATATCTGCCGCAGGCTTAAGCACCGCATATTTGGCGACGCCTGTCTCCTTAAAGCCCGCATCCACAACCGAGCCCAAGATCAGTCCGCGCGGGTACACGGTCGAACCGGAGGTTACCACCTGGTCTTTATTTCGGATAATTGCAGAGGAAGGGAGATAGTCCATCTGCAGGTATTTCTCGTTTCCATCAATATATCCGCCGCTGACCATGCCATTATAGCCGGAGGTGGTAATGGTTGCGGAAATTTCCAGAGTTGAGTCAAGCACCGTTTTCACGACCGCAAAGTTCGTACCTACCTGCGTAACAAGGCCAACTACCTCGCCCACATCCGTAATCGCGACCATATCCTCTGCAATACCGGAATTGCTTCCCCGATTGATGGTCACCGTATTCGTCCAGTCTGTGGAGCTCCACCCGATGATGTATGCATCCACGGTATCATAGGTATCGTGGGTCTCCTTAAAGCTCAGCTGATTCCGAAGGCGCGTATTCTCACGTTCTGTCGCGTCTGCCTGCCGTGCGGCATCCTCCATGTTGGCAATCTGCTCACGAAGTGACTCATTCTCCGCCTCCAATGCCTCGTATCGGAACATATAACTGTAGTACTGTTCCGCTGTTTTGGTCAATGAAGTTGCGGCAGCCCGGAAGGGAGTCAGAATTCCCTGCACAAGCAGCTCCGGGACACTCTGGTTGGTAAGTCCGGACATCACAGAAAGTGCAGCGGTAATCACCACCGTAAGGACGAGGATAATCTTCAACTTTGTACTGATCAAATGCCTCATATCATCTCTCCCAAATGCCGAGGTCGTGCAGCACAGTCCCCAGGCGGCAAATCGGCAGCCCCATTACATTGTAATAATCTCCGCAGATACCGGTACAAAACAGTGCTGCCCCGCCCTGAATGCCGTAGGCGCCTGCTTTGTCCATTGGTTCCCCGGTTGCCACATATTTATCAATTTCTCTGTCGGTCAATTCGCGGAAATGAAGCTGCGTCACTTCTGTGAATGTCTCCTGCCTTTCATCGGTGATTACTGTGCAGCCTGTAATCACCTGATGATCCCGCCCAGAAAGCAGATGAAGCATTCTTTTTGCCTCATCCGGGCTGTGTGGCTTACCCAGTATTTTACCGTCACATACCACAATGGTATCTGCCGCAATCACAGTGTCGCCCTTTTCCCGCGCAATTGCCTCTGCTTTGCAGAGGCTGACACGGGCCACTTCCGCACGGCACTTCTTTTTTTCATCCATGGCTTCATCAATATCCGCCGCCTGTACAATAAAAGGAATGCCGAAATATCCAAGGAGCTCTTTGCGCCGTGGGGACGCAGAGGCTAATATCAGTCTATTCATATACATGATCCTTCTTACCTTGCTTTTATGCACAGCCAAGGCTATGCCAAACCGCGCAAATACAGCCCCCGTGTACAAAATCCGGGGTCAAATTCGGTAGGATTTACGTATTCACGCAGTACACGATTAACTTCTCTGCTGTTTTCCGTCGTAAAATACAGGCGAATTGCCCACAGTCCCAGCCGCGCAAGATCACTTTGCCGATCCAGCCAGTTCAGCTTTTTCCCATTCAGCAGCACGCTGCGGCAGGTGCCGCAGTCTCGAATAACCGGAAACTCCGCACCGGTTTTGTCTGTAAGCTTTGTTGCGCCGGAGCCGCAGGCGCATTCTCCGGTACGATTCTGTATCAGGCAATGCTCCGTAATCATAAGGGGCAGGCGGCCATACGCAAAAATTTCGGTTGAGATCGCTTTGCTGACATCGCGAATCTGCGGCAAAGTCATCTCAAAGCTCAGGCACACGGACGCAATTCCCATCTCTTTCAGATAGTTTACCGTTGCGGAATTATATGCATTGAACCCGAAATCCGCATGGGCACGCATGCCTGCCTCGTTTGCCGGAATCACAAGTCCCAGATTGCCAATCAATACATCCTGTATCCCTGCCTCACGAATCTGAGCCATTTCGGCTTTGAGCTTCGGCAGTTCACCATCGTGCACAATTCTGGGCAGCACCGCTGCGGTACGCCCCCGCTTTCCAAGGGCCCTGCAAAGGGCTTCGTCCTCCGTGAGCAAATGAATCGGAACATACAGCATTGCCGTCTCCGTGTTCACCAGCTCCGGCGTCAGCTGTTCGCGGGTCGTTACCTGAATGCTCAGTCCCGGAAGCTTTGTATTGCCGCGATAATTCGGCACCGTTTTGGGTGTACGCAAAACCTGCTCCTGGGTTCTTCCCCGCAGCGCCGTCAGGCGATTCAAAAGTTCTCTGCGCATGGCATTGACAGAAGATGCCTGAATTGTCAGGCCGGGATCAATATGGGTTCGAATTTCCGTACAGCGGTAAGGTGTCCCACCCGTCTTGGACAGCCACTGGCTGAGCACCTGCCCGGACAGAGGAACCGCGTTGGCAATCTCCGGTCTTGGGCCGTTAATACTGCAGGAATGCCCTTCCGGATCCGTTACGGTCAGGCGCGACCCGTCTACCGTAACCGCGCACTGGAATCGAATGTCTACAAGGGACGTCTCTCCGGATTCGTACGTACGCCGCATGTCCCGCAGCCACTGGGCATCCTCCTGTGCGTCTGTCCGCACCCCAAACATTTTCAGGTCAACACGCTTAGTATAATATCCATTCGTAAAGCCCTGGCGATTGAAGGCTGTATACAGCCCGTCCATCATTTCCTTTGTTACCTGCGCTTCATCAATGGCTTTCCGATAGATGCCTGTGACAGCGGCAACATATTCCGGGCGCTTCATGCGTCCCTCCAGCTTCAGCGACGCAACACCCATCTGCTCCAGCTCTTTCACATAGTGCACCAGGCAGTTGTCCTTCAGGCTGAGAGGATAGCGGCTCTCCCAGTGGCCGTAGCCGTAGCTTTGGCGGCAGGGCTGCGCGCAGCGGCCGCGATTGCCGGAGCGGCCGCCGATCATGGAAGAAAGGTAGCACTGCCCGGAATAGCACATACAGAGGGCTCCGTGGCCGAATACCTCGATTTCAACGGGAGAATTCTGGCAGATATATTGAATCTCCTCTCTGCTCAGTTCCCTGCTGAGCACCACCCGCTTCATTCCCATGGCGGCGCACAGCAAAACCCCGGGCAAAGAATGGACCGTCAGCTGCGTGGAGCCGTGCACCGGAACCTCCGGCGCGATCTGGCGGCACAGCTGCGCGACACCCAGATCCTGAACAATAAAGGCATCAATCCCCGCCTCGGCAGTTTTTCGAATGATGTCAGATACAGCTTTCATTTCCCGGTCGCCCACCAAGGTGTTAAGGGTCAGGTGCACCGCGACGCCGCGAACATGGCAGTATTTCAGGGCCTCGCCCAGTGTTTCCAATGTGAAATTCTTTGCACCCTGACGGGCATTAAAGGTTCCGATGCCCAGATACACGGCATTTGCGCCATTCTGAACGGCTGCACGAAGTGCCTCCATCGAACCGGCGGGGGACAGCAATTCCAGCATATTTCTTCTCTCCGTATGGTATACTTGCGGTCAGTATAGCATATTCCAGGTGCAATTTCCACCTTTTAGGCGTATTTCGTAAAAATTTAAAAAAATGTTTTTACTTTGGGCGGCATCCTCCGTTCATTCCGGGCAGTACCGCATGAAGAAGCAAACACTTTCACCGCCGGGTTCGTCATAGAATGCCATATGTATTTCGAGGTTTTATAAACCGCAGAATTGACGCAGAAGTCCGGCAAACGATGAAAGCAGCTTGTGCGGTACAGTCCTTGTATTCTTATTGCAAAAATGCAGCCGCTGCCGCAAAAAACACCGCCGGCAGCAGGTTGGCAACACGGATTTTTTTGCCCCAGACGAGATTTACTCCGACACAAAAAATCAGGACAGAGCCGACTGTCGATAAATTTGCCAGTGCCGCATCTGTCATCAGCGGCCGGACAAGCCCGGCCGCTGCCGTAATTGTCCCCTGAAAAACAGCAACGGGAATCGCCGAGAAAGCACACCCCCGCCCCATAGAGCAGGCCATAACCATAATGATGATAAAATCGAGAATTGCTTTCGCCGCCAAAGTGGAATAGTCCCCTGTCAGGCCATCCTGAATGGCACCGACAATCGCCATTGCTCCGATGCACACCGTAAGCGATGCGTTAACGAAGGCATCGACAAAGCCGGCATCCTTTGCATTTCCTGTTTTCTGCTTCAGCCAGATTCCGAAACGTTCCATTTTATTTTCCAGATCAAGGAGTTCTCCGACAAGAGCCCCCAAAGCAAGGCTCCCGATCAGCAGCATTGTCCCGCCGCTTGTGAGTTTGCCGTCCTCCAGCGTAAGCATTCTTTCCATTGTACCCGCAATTCCTAGGAAAATCGTTGCGACGCCGCAGGCCGTAAAAAGCCCGTCACGTACATTGGGCTTCATTGCCTTTCCGAAGAGCATTCCCAATATGCCGCCTGCAGCAATCGCCGCGGCATTGATAACCGTTCCCAGTCCTACCATAAAAAATCCCCCGGGTGATATATTTTTTGCAAAACAAAATTATATCACCCGGAGGACGCTTGTCAATCCCCGCGCAGCTGCCCCGATGCGCTGTCAGTTTTCATCCTCACCGGTCAGCGGCTGCAGCAAATTGGAATATATCTGCTGTGTAACATCATCCGACTCATAGTTCATTACGTAGATTCCGGAATCGGTCGTTATTTTGATAGCCATAGTAAGCTTATCATTGCAGCACAGATGATACTCCCCCAACTCGCCATTTTCCCACAGGCCATAGCTGCAGGATTTCTCCGTGCCGCCGGAAATGCACGAACCATATGAAAATTCATCCAGAAGCTCTATGCCTGTAATCGCATCATAGGCAACATACTCCGACGAATCATCCGGGTATTGGAAGGAAATTCCGTCTTCTTCAAAGGAAATCATTGCTGAGCTGCTCCCGGAAAAGAAGGATACCCCGGGAATAAACGAGAGTATAAGAACAGCGGCCAGAAAAATAAGGCTGAATTTCTGCGCTTTTTTTGCCGCGTCCGCTTCCTGATTGGTAGATGTGTTTTGCATGATACTTACATTCCTTTCTGCTTTTTGATCTGACATTTATTTACTGTCTCTATGCCGGAGTTTTCACAGGCTCCTGTTTCCTCGCACGGTGCTGCCGAAGATGCCTACTGCAGCACAATTTTGGCACTGCTTCCGGAAAAATCCTTGGTTATGACAACTTGTTTGTCAATTCGATTTTTCAGCTCCGCCACATGCGAAATAATACCGACAAGGCGCTCTCCCTCGGTCAGGCTCATCAGTGCTTTCATTGCCTGATTCAAGGACTGATCATCCAAAGATCCGAATCCCTCGTCTACGAACATGGTGTCAAGCTTTACGCCGCCTGCGCCGGATTGAATCACATCGCTCAGGCCGAGTGCCAATGCAAGAGACGCCAGGAAGGATTCCCCGCCGGATAAGCTTTTGACGCTCCGTATCGTTCCGTTTAAATGGTCAAGCACATCCAGCTCCAGCCCACTCTGAC
>CAVIFH010000030.1:0-11758 GCA_963641615.1 bacterium
ACTTTTGAACTTTGATATGGTATACTAAACCAATAAATATTGCACATCTGCCGCGCTCTCTTGAATCCACCATCATTATATAAAAGCGGCAGCTTGATTCTGGGGGCGGTTTGGTGCATTGCGGTGCATCGTGGTGCAAGTTTTTCTTGGGGAGACGTGAAGCGGTGGAGTTTAAGACACTATTTCAAATATTGAAGAAATATTTAGCGGATGGCGATGATGTGCCGGCATTCTTCCGTGAACTGATGGCGACAATCACAACCGTCCCGGAGGAGGAATGGGGCACTTCCAAAGATCCGTCCGCGCGGCTGAGCGATGAAACGATACGCAGCTATACAAAGCGGAAGCTTCCCAAAAAGCTCGCTTCGACAATCGTGTACCGTTTGACGCCGGACAGGCTGACGAAGCGGGTAAAAGGCTTGAAAAAAGCCGCCAGAGGCTTGCTGGCGGCTGATCTGAATCCGTATGACGCAGCGATTACCGCAGACAATGTTGGTGAAAAGGTGACGGCACTATTGGTGGAGATCATTCAATGTTCCGCAGGACTTGTGCCGAAAAACGAGCTGGCGCTGCAGCAGCAGACGCAGCTGGCCTCCGACCTGAAGGCTCGGTACGGCGATTACCTGTTCGGTGAAACAAACGGCTACTGTCCGTTCCCCGGCTGCGGCCGTGAACTGGAACTATCCGCCGACGGAAGGGTTCAGCGTGTGTATGAAGTGAGCCTGATCGACAAATCCGAAAAAGTGGAGCCGGACAATCTGCTGGCGGTATGCCCGCATTGCTGTGCCATCTACCGGCTTGACAGCGACAAAAAGCTCACAAAAGAACTCTTTGAAATCAAGAAGCTGCTGTCGTCTCAACGGCAGAGTGCCCGCTTTCTCGACAATCTTCCTTTGGAAAAAGGAATCATCCGTGTTATCGGCCGGATCGGCAGACTTGGAGAACAGGATCTGGAGGGAGCGTCCCTTGACCCAAGCGAGATCAGGCGAAAGCTGAACCCGGCGAAGGATACCGCCGTTTATGTCCTGGTCAACGGGTATGTGTCCGCATACTTTATAAAGATTCGAGAAATCATGACGAGTCTGGACCGGCGCGGGGAAATCCATTATGATGAGATTCAGGATCAGATACACGCCATGTACAGGCGGCTAAAAAGGGTCGGGAAATCCCCGCTGGAGATATTCAACGGCATAGTGGGAAAGATCCATCGAGTTACATTACAGGACGAGGTCTTCTGCCAGATTGTGGTTTCGTACTTCGTTCAGAGCTGCGAGGTGTTCGATGCAATTGCCGAATAAACTGTATTCCTATAAAAAAAGCACCTTGGCGCTGATACCAGTGGTGCTGAACGAACTCCGGCAGGGACCGATGGCGGTCGGAGAACTGTATTTGGCTGTAAGACCGTTGCTGGAGGAGGCGACGGATTTCTTGTCAGTCATGGACTGCCTGTATGCACTTCGGGCGGTGGATATAACGGACGGAGGCGAGGTTTACCCATGCTTATCGAACTGATGTCCCCTGTTTTTAAAGAGAAAGGGGTAAGGCGTCCGCCCATCCGTTTTAAGGAAGGGCTGAACGTTATTCTCGGCAAGGAAGACGGAGAGAATTCCATCGGAAAATCCTCCGCGCTGCTGGCACTCGACTTCGCATTCGGAGGAGATACCTATGTGCAAAGCGACGGCGTCAAGCACATCGGTGTGCATACGATATTCTTCACCTTTCTGTTTGGCGGGAAGAAATACCGCTTTGCCCGCAACACCGCAACGCCGGACGAGATACATATCTGCTCCGAGGGGTATGCGCTGACCGGAGCGATGCGGTCAAAGAGGGAGTTTTCCGAATGGCTGAAGGTTTGTTATGGCATAGATTTTCCGGGTCTGTCCTTCCGGGAAACCGTAAGCAGCTTTTTCAGAATCTATGGCAAGGAAAATCTCGACGAACGTCGTCCGCCCAAGGGTCTGCCGGGTAGCGGTATGCAAAAATCCATTGAGGTTCTTGTCAAACTGTTCAACCGGTACGGAGAAATTGAGGCCTACAGTGAAGACCTTGAAGAACAGAAAAAGAAGCTGTCCGCGTTTCGCGAGGCAAGGAAGTACCGGTTTGTCCCCGATCTGGTCGGGGGAAAAACGCAGTATGAGGAGAACCTCGCACACATCCGTGCTTTACAGGCGCAGCTGGACAATCTTGCGGCGGAGCAGGTCACGGAGCAAAGCGAGGAGAGCCTTGAGAAAAGCCACATGAAGGCACAGCTGCTGTCCGCAAAGCTTCGCATTGAAACGGAGCTGCAGTCAAAGCAGCGACGCCTGGAGCTTCTGAAGATGAGCCTTGAATACGGACTCTATCCGACAGAGGCGGATTTCGCCGCCCTGCAGGAGTTTTTCCCCGGCGTCAGCCTTCGCAAGCTGTATGAGGTGGAACGATATCACAAAAAGCTGGCAGCGATCCTGGATGAGCAGTTTGCACTGGAGCGAAAATCCGTGGAAGCGGAAATTACCCGGCTACGGTCATCTTTGGAAGAGCTTACGGAGCGACTTGCCAATCTGGGTATCGTGGACAATTTCTCCAAGGAGTTCCTGGATCGGCATTCGGAACTCAAGGGCAAAATAGATGGGCTACGCAGGCAGAACGAGGCATACCTCACGCTGACCGAGCTGCAGGACGAACGGCGCAGGGCGGATGATACTCTGAAGAGAGCCATTGAGGATATCCTGGAAGATATCGAGCGTGTGATCAACGGTAAAATGAAAGTCTTCAACGACAGCCTGTTTTCCGATTCCCGCAAAGCGCCGCATATCCGTTTTCGGGGATATAACAGCTATGAATTTGAAACGCCGGATGATACGGGCACCGGCTCCAACTACAAGGGTATGGTCATCTATGATCTGGCTATCCTGTATCTGACGGATCTTCCGGCGATTGCGCACGATTCGCTGATTCTGAAAAACATTGGGGACAGCGCCGTCGATGGTATTATGAAGCTGTATGCGGCAAGTAGGAAACAGGTTTTTATCGCATTTGACAAGCAGGCAGCTTACAAGCCAGATACACGGAGAATCCTTTCCGAAAATACGGTACTGACGCTGTCGGACGGCAACTGTGAACTCTACGGACAATCATGGAACAAAGAAGGTAACGGAAATGAAGATGAGTTATAAGAAGCTGTGGAAGCTGTTGATTGACAGAGATATGAAGAAAACCGATCTGCGCAAGGAGGCAGGAATCAGTTCCTCCTCTCTTGCAAAGCTGGGGAAGGACGAAAATGTCACGACGGAAGTCCTCCTTCGCGTCTGCGAGGCATTGAATTGCAATCTGAACGATATAGCGGAGACAGTGACGAGCGAGAAATAAGATAAACAGCGTTCTCAAAGCTTTTTAGACAGAGCTAAGCGCAAGGAAGGAAAAAAGAAATGAAGTCGATTGAATTATTCAGCGGAACCGGCGGACTCGCCCTGGGACTGCTGCAGGCAGGTTTTGAACACGAGGCTTTGTTCGAATGGGATAAGGATTCCTGTGACAATCTCAAGTACAATATCGGCAATGGATACCCAGGCGTAAAGGACTGGTCGGTTTTCCAGACAGACGTCCGCACAGTCAGCTACGATGGGTATAGCGGAAAAATCCAGCTTGTCGCCGGAGGACCTCCTTGTCAGCCGTTCTCCCTTGGAGGAAAACACCAGGCATACAACGATAAACGCGATATGTTCCCCGAAGCTGTGCGCGCCGTTCGGGAAACGCGGCCGCAGGCATTTGTTTTCGAGAACGTAAAGGGGCTGCTCCGCAAGTCGTTCAGTTCTTACTTCAATTACATCCTACTGCAGCTGCAGCACCCGGAAATCGTCAAAGAGGACAATATGACCTGGGAGACACACCTTGCGCTTTTGGAGCGGTATCATACATCAGGTCAGGACAGCGGGCTTTCATACAACGTCGTGTTTCGACTGCTGAATGCCGCAGACTATGGTGTGCCGCAGTCCCGTCATCGAGTAATTATTGTGGGATTCAGAAGCGACCTCAATGCAAGCTGGAACTTTCCATCCGCCACGCACAGCCAGGATGCGTTGCTTTATTCAAAATGGATATCCGGGGAATACTGGGAAGAACACAACATAAAAAAGCCGGATAAAACGCCTCTGTCCGCAGGGCAGCTTCGTGCGGTCCAACAGTCAGTTGAGGAAACGGACAGTCCCGCTCTCAGATGGCGCACCGTGCGGGATGCCATCGGCGATTTACCGGATCCGACGGATTTGAGATCTTCCGCAAGATATAACAACCATGAGTTCAGAGACGGTGCTCGGGTGTACGCAGGACACTCCGGAAGCAAGCTGGACGAGCCGTCCAAGACCATCAAGGCCGGTGCGCACGGTGTACCGGGAGGCGAAAACATGGTGGTGCTGGATGATGGCAGTGTCCGCTATTACACAGTCCGAGAGAGTGCCCGCATTCAGACCTTCCCGGACGACTACCTGTTCAGCGCATCGTGGACGGAAAGTATGCGGCAAATCGGCAATGCCGTGCCCGTGAAGCTTGCAAAAGCCGTAGGAGACTCCGTGATATTACAAATGGAAAGGATGATGCAAAATGGCCAATAAGAATGACTACCCCGTATACCCGCCGTTCAATCCGCTGGATAAACAGCATCTCGGTGAAAGTGCCGCAAATGCGCTTCTCGAATCCGAAGTTTTTGCACTGCCTCCGATGCCGTTCATCGGCGCAGGTGTGTATGCGCTGTACTACACCGGGGACTTTCCGGCTTATGAGATTCTGGCGGAAGTGAATCGCAACGATCAATTCTCCTGCCCGATTTATGTAGGAAAGGCCGTCCCGGAGGGTGCGAGAAAAGGCGGTCAGGGAAACGACATTGACCCAGGCACTGCGCTGTATAAACGCCTTATCGACCACGCGAAATCTGTGTCAGCGGCTTCCAATCTTAATATTGAGGACTTCCATTGCCGCTTTCTGTCCGTTGATGATATTTGGATTCCGCTTACCGAATCCCTGATGATTGAGCGATTCAAGCCGGTTTGGAACGTTGTGCTGGACGGTTTTGGAAACCACGATCCGGGTAAAGGCCGTCATAGCGGCAGAATGCCCATGTGGGACTGCCTCCATCCTGGCAGGGCATGGGCAGAACGCTTACAGCCCTGCACTTCTACGGCGGAAGAACTGGATAAGAAGGTTCGTGGTTATTTGAGCGACGCACTGTTGTAAGATTTGTGACAAAAACAGGTTATTAAATGGATTTCGACCCGTAGGCGCGACCGATATCGCAAAGCCCACAGGCCATACACAGGGCATCGGCTTTGCGCAGCAAGGTCGGTGCCCTGCGACATTTTTGGATGTTATAAGCTCTGGCTTGCGAGGAGATTAAGGCATGCTTTTGGCTATCGAACAGCTATGCCCATCAAATACGAAAATATCAAAAGTTTGGAGGGGCGCGGGCATGAAATACGGATGCTTATTTATAGTTATAGCTACTATTGTTGCTGGCTATTCACATGTGATAGATCGTATAGGCCAGAATAACAAAACAGTTCGTGTATTTCTGACTGCAATTTGCATTATTTTATTATTCGCAATCGTACTCTTGGTTGATACTTCCTTGGAAGTATTGTGATTGCCGCTATTGCGGAGAGGGGATTAAACGATATATTCCAGCTTACTATAGAAGGTCATTCTATGAATACAAGGAAGGTCTTAAGAATCATCGGTGCAGTGATGTTTATAGTAGCCGCCGTTTTTGTTTACTGCGCTGTCTCTTGCCCTACACTTGGGAGGGTATTTTACATTGGCAGTATAAGAATTGATGCGGAGATAAAACGTGTTTTTTATGCTTGCTATGTTATTGCTGTGGTTTCGTTGTTTATCGCTTCGTTTTTTGTGAAAAAGAAATAATCACATCTCACGCATCTCACAGACCGAAGTTGCAGGTTGATAATAATGTGGGTTGAGTATTAATAAAGGCTTGCACAAGGCTTAATAGTATGTTATACTAATAAGGAAAGAAAGGAGGCTTACTTCGTGCGTATATCTTTTATACAAATGCAATACCGCCCTGCAAGAAGAATGCGACATCGGTGTAACCTCCGACGATGGGACGGCAGTTCCGTATATTGGTTTTCAGCGCATTAGCCGGGCACAAACCCGACTGGTGCGCTGTTTTTTCTTATCGGTGTAGGACAGGCGAAGATATAGGCTTTCTTGCTTAATGAAGGAAGGTGCTTGAATGAGAATTGCATTCGGAATGGTGATCAGAGACTTTTTATCGGCAAAACCACTGACTGATTTTCTGGATAATGCAAAAAAATACGGTCATCCAATTGACAGAGTTATTGTGGCATACTCACACCAGTGCGATGTATCCGCAGTAAAGGAGCTGCAAGCTCGAACGACCCTATCATTGATTCGTCTACAGGAATTCAGAAAAGCGTACCAGGTTATGAAAGAGCTTAGGGTGAATCATTCAGTCATTCAGCAGCTTCTGTTTTGCCCTCTTCTAGACAGCTACGGTCTTGTGCCATATGGTTTTAATCGCAACCAGGTTCTTCTGGATGCCCTTTTCTCCTCGACTGATATTTTGATTTTCGTGGATTCCGATGTCAGTCCTTCAGTGCTACGCTGTAGTGAAAACGGTGACATGAGCCAATACGAAATCGACTTTGTTGGCGCGCACCTGCGGGGAATGGAGATGGGAGCCGATATCACCGGCAGTGATTATACAGGATATAATATACTTCCCCCGGCAAGCTTTAGTGGAATGGACAGCTTACTGTTCGGTTTGCATAAGGAGAATATGACCGAGTTTTGGAAAAACAGTGAGAGTCTCGGCGGAATTACACTGCAAGAGCGCAAAAACGCCAAGCCGATTCCCACAGTGAAGGTAGTCGGAGGAAACCTCGGCATCCGCATGAGTGCCTTTCCAAAGCTACCACCTTTTTTCTCTCCGTACTATTTTTGGGGACAGACGCCGTTTCTTGCTCGGGGCGAGGATACTCTGCTCGGCATTGCAGCCGCGCAAAGCAACATAAAGTGTATGGAAATTAACGCCCCTATTTTCCATGACACCTATGGTGATTATCCCAGCGTGCCGTCTCTGCAAAACGATGAGCAGGTTAAGACCCGTTTTTACTATGCGTGTACAGGCTGGATTGGAAGGAATGTTTTCCTTGCATGGAAAGCGGATATTTCTCCTTACAGCCTTCAAAGAAAGGCCTCGTTGACAGAGGGGGCGAAAGCTCTCTACCGCTACACAAATGACAAGCGGTTTCTGCGTCTGCCGGATATTCAGCGAGCTGCAGAGGAACGCATGTCGGATATGGCAAAACAGTATCGACAAGCGACTGCTGCCTGGAATGAGCTTATGGAAAGGTGGTACTCGCAATGAGGGTTTTATTGATTAATCATTTTCCCCTTGACGGATCCGGAAGCGGAACCTATACAAAAAATATTGCGCTTCACCTGCAAAAACGTGGGCACAGGGTGAGCATCATCTTCCCTGAAAATCAGCCTGTGCTCATACTTCCAAATATCAGAATGAATCCGGTTATGTTTTCCTCAGACACATTTCGCTGTGCGGGAATGCCATTTAATTTTCCTTGCTTTACTACGCATCCCCAGAGCAATACCACCTTTGCCGACCTCGGCAGTCGGGAGCTTACGCAGTATCTGACCGCTTTTTCAGCTGTTTTGAGACGTGAGGTCCGGCAATTTCAACCCGATATCATTCATTCCCAACATGCCTGGTGCCTTTCATGGCTTGCTTCTCTTTGCAGCATTCCATTGATTGTCACAATCCACGGAACGGATCTTATGGGCTGCATCAAATGGCCGGGGTTCTGCGGCTTTGCACAAGAGGCTGTTGCGGGCAGTTGCAGAGTGCTTGCAGTTTCCGAGGATAACTGTCACTTTGCAGCCAGGGTTATCCCTTCCTGCCGCGAAAAGATCACAGTGCTGCCCAACGGATATAATGAGGATGTTTTTTTTCGACAGGATGTTAATAGAGAGGCATTGTTGGACTCTCTGGGATTCATGTATCGAGGAGAGTATATTGTGTTTTTTGCGGGCAAGCTAACGCCCTTCAAGGGTGTGGATACTCTTTTAAAGGCGGCGCAATGCTATGAATCATTGGCAGAAAGAGAAATTATTACACTAATCGCCGGCGACGGTGAGGAAATGGAAAAGCTGTCAGAACTTCACAAAGCTCTCGGGCTGAAAAACACATTTTTTCTCGGCAATCAAAATCAGGATATTTTACGCCAGCTCTATAACGCGGCAGATGTCTTTGTTATGCCGTCTCGCAATGAGCCGTTCGGGCTTGTCGCATTGGAGGCGATGGCTTGTGGGCTACCTGTGGTAGCCTCTAATGGGGGCGGACTTCCAGAGTTTATCAACAGCGATGTCGGCACTCTGGTCTCACCGGATGACGTCGAGGAATTCTGCGGCGCAATTTTGGAAGAGCTTGCAAAACGCGACACCGAACCCGGACGAAGAGAGTATATTGCCCGTTATGCCCGAGAGAACTTTGCCCAGGCACAGTTTGTGACAAAGCTGGAGGAAATTTATCGCAATGTCATAGAAACCGCATCTTGCTCTTAAACTGGCTCGGAAATGAAATAAGTGAAAGTTCAGGAGAAACAAGTAGTATGAGAAAGACGATGGTAATACCAACCTACTGGTGCCGCCGCACCGAAGAAGCTTGGCGTGAGGGTGATGCCGTATATGACCACCCCACACCCTTAGACAGGGAGGGAACATTGGAGCGCACGCTTGTCAGCATGCGTCAGTTTAAAGAGAAGGATTTTAAGCTTGTTATCCTTATTTGCCCAACTTCTCCGGATATCGAAAATGAGGCATATGATAAAGTGCTGCGCATTGTGAAAAAAGCGCATCTTAATGCTGAAACATATCTTTTCACGCCAAGTGACCTCAAGAAGATTTCTGATGTTTTGTGCGATGCGGGACTGGACAATGAGAGTGTGCAGCTTTTATCGATGTTCGGCTACTCAAACGTGCGGAACATTTGTCTGCTGGCAGCGTCAATTCTGACTGCGGACGCGGCACTGCTTATTGACGATGATGAGGTATTTGAGCTTTCCGACTTTGTGCCCCGTTCCTTGGAGTTCTTAGGTCGCCGTGTTTACGGTGATATAGTTCATGGTGTGGCGGGTTATTATCTAAACAGCAAAGATCAGTATTATGACGATGTTTCACCTGAACCTTGGATGACCTATTGGGATCGTTTCGGCTGCAAGGCTCGAGCGTTTGATCAGGTTATTGCAGGCGTTCCGCGTCTTAAGCGCACACCTTTTGCCTTCGGGGGAGCAATGATTCTGCACAGAGAGCTTTTTGAGTGTGTCCCATTCGATCCGCTTGTAAAGCGAGGAGAAGATATTGATTATCTTGTCAACAGCCGTATGTTCGGCTTCAGCTTCTTTTTGGACAATACTTTATCCATAAAGCATCTGCCGCAGCCTAAATCTCACCCGCAATGGAAACGCTTACGTGAGGATATTTATCGCTTCGTGTATCAAAGAGCCAAAATTGAATCTCAGTGTAAAATCGGCAACCTTGTATATGTCAGCCCGGAGGATTTTGATCCATACCCGGGGGAGTTTCTCAAGTCGGATCTGGACGAAAAGATTTACCGCAGCAACATGATGCTTGCCTCTCAATATCTTGCTGAGGGTGACGCAAATTCCGCCATGGAGGCTATGCAGAATATCTATCTCGCAAAATATGATGCACCGCCCGGCTTTGACGCCTTTGCTGCATATCTGACAGCGCAGGAGCAATGGGAAAGAATTATACGTCTGGTCCGACAGGAACGATATTCAGTTCGTGCTGTATTGGAGCAGCACAACATCTCAGCTTCGGAAATACATCTCGATACTGAGCACCGCAGAAAGCTCTCGCAGGAGGAATTGCTTGCAGTACTTTCAAAGCTGCCCGTTTTCTCTGCTTTCACCGAGCAGGAACGAGCTGTTTTGTATGATTATTGCCATGTAAAAACCTATTATGATCATGAAACTGTATTCACGTGCGGCGACCACAACGAGGAGGTTTGTCTTGTTATCAAAGGGAAGCTCCATTTAACAACCAATCGAAATACTGACAGCTCAACTCCGCCAATGGAAATTGCATGCTTGACGCAAGGGCAATTTCTGGGCGAGAATTGTCTGTCGCACAGTATATTCAGGCTGAGCGGTACAGCTGAGGAATTTACGGAGTTGCTGTGTATTTCAAAGACGAAGCTTAAGAATCTCTTAGACAACCATCCCGCGATCGGAGTAAAGCTGCTGCAGTGTTTCCTTGCAAGTCTGTCGGAGAAAGTCACTCACTCCAATGAAGAGAAGGAAAAGGCTGCAGAATATGATTACAATGTGGCGATTACGGCGGTATTTTAAGTTCAAAGAGGAGACTGCAAAACTGATTTTGCATTGCTATTGAGGTTGTGTAAATGGAAAATATCACATTATTGATTCTGGGGTTATTCATGTCCGTAATCGGAATCGTGAACATTGCGGGGAATGTCAACACAATTCATTCCTACAACCGAAGAAAAGTCAAGAAAGAAGAGATACCGAAGTACGGGAGAGCAATCGGCACAGGCACACTTATCATTGGTGCATCTTTGATAGCTGCATTTGCTTTAACATTTTGTAGTGAAAAAATACTGCCTTTCATTGTTATTCCGGCAATTGTCATCGGCTTGTCCTTTATGCTGTACGCACAATTTAAGTATAACAAGGGTATATTCTGACATAACTGCATCTGCCGCCCAACACGTTTATTGAAATCTAATCAAGGAGGATTCTATCTATGAGGAGCATTGTAACCTACGAAACACAGCACGGAAGTGCAAAAAGGCTGGCCACCGCAATAGCAGAACGGTTAAAGTGCCTTTGCGTCAATGTGGATACTCCGTTTCAGGCGGAGGATGAATCCGCATATGACACGCTGATTCTGGTTTTCGGCTTTCGTGGACCGTATACCGCACAGCTGACGAAGCTTTATGTCAGCAGGATGCAGGGAAAACTGCATTACAAGCATTTGATTGTTGTAGGCGAAGGACTGTTTTCGGAAAAGGAGTTCCCGTCGGTCGCAAGCAGCCTGAAAGAACTGGCAGTCCCCTACAGTTTTCATTCCTATTTCATGAAGGGTCAGCTGCGTGTGGCGACGCTGACTCCGGAGGAGCAGGCGCTGCTTGGAAAGTTCAGTGAACTGACGGGAATGAAAATAACCGATATGGGAGAATTTGACCCGGATGTTGCGGCCGGCATTGCGGATCAAGTTGCGGAACTTCTGGCTTCTCTTGAGATACCGGAAGATCCGGATGCCGGAAAGGCGAAATGGATATGCACCGTCTGCGGATATGTCCACACAGGAGAAACTCCTCCCGAAAACTGCCCGCAGTGCGGCAAACCTGCGTCTGTATTCAAGATGTAAATTGCAATAACAAGTTGCACATTGATAACAAAATAATCCGTAGAGCATAAAAGTGACCATCGGGGAGGATGCCTTGCATCCTCTTGGTTACCAATCAGCACAGCGTGAACTGGCTGTCAAGGCCGCTGAAAGCACCTTGTAAGAAGTTGCCTTGATGGGCTGCGAGCCTGTGCTAAGAGTTCTAACTGTTGTTTATGCTGCAGTGGTATAAATTCGATCAAGTTCTGCTTCAAAGAGTTCGTCTGGAGTCTGGTATCCCAAAATCTTCCGTGGAAGGCTGTTACACCATAGTTCTACACAGCTGATCTGTTCATCG
>CAVIFH010000031.1:0-11696 GCA_963641615.1 bacterium
GCAGTGAACTGTTCACGCGGGAGGGCTATACACTGGTCAGCTGGAATACATGTGCAGACGGAAGCGGCCAGAGGATCGGCCTGGGAAGCCGTGTAACCGTGAGCGGTGATACGCTGACGCTTTACGCACAGTGGGAAAAATGGACGTCCGAAAGTGAGTTCCGCTATACCATTGAAGACGGACAGGTTTTCATTACAGAGTATCTGGGGAATGCGGATATCGTTGCGGTGCCGGAGAAAATTGAGGGCTTTCCTGTTGCCGGAATAAATTCCGGTGCCTTCTTGGCGAAGCAGATGAGAGAGGTAATTTTGCCGCCCACGGTCCTGACTGTAGAGGAAAATGCGTTTAAGCTGTGCGAGCTGGAGACGCTGGTGCTTTTTGACAGCATCGAAACCATATCGGACGATTCCTTCGTCGGGTGCAGCAGGCTGAAAACTCTTCTGATTAATGCCGTGGAGCCTCCTTACGGATATTCGTATCGGCGGGAGAGCCTGCTTGCGGACAAAATGGATTTGCTGATCGAGGCGGCCGGGACACGAAAGCTGGTGTGCTACGGCGGCTGTGCCATGTGGTACAATTTGGACGGCGAGATGATGCAGGAACATTATAATGACCAATTTCGTGTGATCAACCTCGGCTTAAACGGGACAGTAAACTCGCTGCTGCAAATGGAAATTATCCTGTACTATATGGAGCCGGGGGATGTCCTGCTGCATACGCCGGAGATAAGCAGCCAGGAGCAGCTTATGCTGGATGTTTCAATGGATGAGGACGACGATAAGCTTTGGTGCGGGCTGGAATATAACTATGATCTGCTTCAGAATGTAGATATTTCCTGCTTGAATGGAATTTTTTCCAGCCTTTGTGAATACCTCGGAATGAAACAGGACGGCGGCACCTATGCGGACGAGTACAGAGACTCCCATGGCCAAGGCTTTCTGGATACAACGGGATGCATTCCGTTTGACCGCGAGGAACCGTTGAAAAACTTCGGAACAGATGCGGTTTATCTGGACACGGAGTATTTGGAGAAGGGACTTCCGGGGCTGGGGCGGATTTATAAAAGCTTTACGGAAAAAGGAATACAGGTTCTGGTTTCCTATGCATGCGTCAATATCGACAGCGTACCGGAGAGTCAGCAGGGGAATGTTGAAGAAATAGATGCGTTGTTTGCAAATGCAATCGCCGGAATGAATGGGCCGCAGCTGATTTCATCCCTGCCGGACTATGTTGTACACGGGGAGGATATGTACGATTCCAATTATCATCTGCTGTCAGAAATGGTTAAAAAGAATACCTCCCTCTGGATCCGTGATTTGGACAGATTCTTTGCATCGTGATTTTGGTGATATTCGTACAAAAATGATTTGAACAAATTAGGGAGTGAATTGAGTGAACATCGATGAAATAATTAAAAAACTGACGTTGGAAGAAAAGGCCGCGCTGCTTCAGGGCTGGTCCACCTGGACAACCAGGGAGGTAAAGCATTTGGGAATACCGGCCATGTTCCTGTCCGACGGGCCTCACGGTCTGCGCAAGCAGGCGGCGAAGGGGGATCACCTTGGCCTGAATGCCTCCGTTCCGGCTACCTGCTTCCCGACGGCAGCAACCATGGCCAATTCCTGGGATCCGGAGTTAGGGGAGCAGCTGGGGCAGGCCCTTGGGGAGGAGGCAGCAGCCAATCGCGTGAATATGGTGCTGGGGCCGGGCCTCAACGTCAAGCGCAGCCCCCTGTGCGGGCGGAACTTTGAGTATTTTTCCGAAGACCCTTATCTGGCGGGAAAAATGGCGGCAGCTTATATCCGGGGCATTCAGAAGTGCGGTGTGGCTGCCTGCCCCAAGCACTTCGCCGTGAACTCCCAGGAGCTGCGGCGCATGAGCATGGATTCTGTGGCGGACGAGCGGACACTTCGGGAGATCTACCTTACCGGCTTTGAGATCGCCGTGAAGGAAGGCAAGCCCAAGGCGATTATGTCCAGCTATAATCGGGTCAACGGCACCTATGCCAATGAGAATGCCCATCTGCTGAAGGATATCCTTCGGGACGACTGGGGCTTTGACGGCATGGTGGTAACGGACTGGGGCGGGGACAACGATCACGCCGCAGGCGTAATGGCCGGTTCTAATCTGGTTATGCCCGCTCCCGGTTCCAATCTGGCTCGAAAGCTGCTGAAAGCCGTGAAGGAAGGCAAGCTGGCAGAGACAGCGCTGGATGATCGCCTGCGGGAGATGCTGCCGGTTGTTATGCAGACCAGCGAAGCACTGAAGGATGCCCCGACGTCCTTTGATACAGGAGCCCATCATGCGGTTGCCAGGAAGTGCGCTGCTGAGTCCATTGTGCTGCTGGAAAATGACGGCATTCTGCCCCTGACGAAGAAAAGCCAGGTGGTGCTCATCGGCGACTTTGCAGTAGAGCCGCGGTACCAGGGGGCAGGCTCCAGCGTGGTGAATCCGACGAAGCTTACCAACCTGAAGGATGTCCTGACCGACCGGGGCGTGGAGGTCAGAGGCTATACAAAGGGCTACTCCCGTACGGATCCGCAGCCCCAGCCGGAGATGATCCGGGAGGCTGTGACTGTTGCCAAGCAGGCACAGACGGTGCTCCTGTGTATCGGCCTGGATGAGATTGCCGAGTCTGAGGGCCTAGATCGGGAGCATCTGGAGCTTTCCAAGGGCCAGCTGGAGCTGGTGAATGCCGTCTGTGAAGCAAATGCCAACGTTATTTTTGTCATTTCCGGCGGCGCCCCCTTCCGCATCCCTCAAGGAGCCAGAGCCATTGTTCATGGATATCTGGGCGGTCAGGCAGGCAGCGAGGCTATGGCAGATGTGCTGCTTGGAGATGTGAACCCCAGCGGCAAGCTGAACGAGACCTGGCCAATGGCCCTGGAGGATACACCCTGCTATAAGTATTTCCCCAGCAAGGAGCGTACCTCCGAGTACCGGGAGAGCGTGTATGTGGGCTACCGGTATTACGATACTGCCGGTGTGCCTGTGCGCTATCCCTTCGGCTTCGGAAAAAGCTACACAAGCTTTGCCTACAGTGACCTAAGCGTCAGCGAAAGGAAAGTGTCTTTCACCCTGAAGAATACGGGAGACCGAGACGGCAGTGAGGTGGCTCAGCTCTATATCTCTGCCCCAGGAAAGCTGCTGTTCCGCCCCCGGAAGGAACTGAAGGGCTACAAAAAGGTCTTCCTGAAAGCCGGTGAGGAAAAACGGGTGGAAATCGCCTTGGATGACAAGGCATTCCGTTATTTCAACATGAAAACCAACGCCTGGGAGCAGGAGCCGGGAGAATATACCATGTCCATTGCTGCCAGTGCCGCGGAAATAAAGCTGGAGGGCACGCTGACCATCGCGGGAACGAACGCTCCCGCACCCTATGGAGAACTTCCAAATTATCAGACGGCATCTGTCGGGAAAATCACCGATGAAGAGTTTCGCACTGTCCTGGGCCGACAGATTCCCGACGGAAGCTGGAGCGGTCTGCTGACGGAAAACGACGCGATCTGCCAGCTCTATTATGCGAAGAGCGGTGTGGCACGCCTTGCATACAAGATTTTGAAGAATCTGAAGGAAAAGGCGGAGAAGAAGGGAAAGCCGGATCTGAATATCCTGTTTATCTACAATATGCCATTCCGGGCCATGGCTCGCATGACAGGCGGCATGGTCAGTGATGAAATGGTAACGGATATTCTGCGCATCGTCAATGGGCATTTCTGGAGCGGCCTCGGCAGACTGATTGCCGATTTCTTCCGGAATCAGAGCGCAAACAAGAAATTTATGAAACAGTTGGAGGAGACAGAAAATGGCTAATATGTGGAAAAACTTTGCGGAGAAGCACCCCGCTGCCGCAAAATGGATTCGCGAGGGCGGCCTGTTTGTCATTGTAAGCAATGTAATTACGGTTTTTAAATACCTGCTGCTGACATTCCTTCCCAAAGCATTTTCGTTCCTGCCGGAGATCGACTTCGGCTTCCCGGGAATCGATATCACGCTGTTCGGGGAGACCTTTAAGTGGAATATTATCGGCTATGACGCAGCTCACGGAGGCCTGCCCTACTTCACAGCCTATATGATCGCCATGGTCATCGGCGAGGTTATCAATTTCTTCATTCAGCGCAGCTTCGTCTTCCGCAGCAAGGGAAACATTGCCTATCAGGGGCTGTGGTATCTGCTGGCCTTCTGCGTTGTGACCTGCATCGTCAACTCCATCAACTGCATCTGGGTGGCTGTGGCCGGTATGTTTGTGCCGGACTGGCTGTACAACATCGGCACCACTGTCCTCAACGGCGGTGTGAGCATGGTGATTTTCTTCTTTGTCAATAAGATTATTTTCCCGGAGGGAACACCGGAGAAAAAGGATTAAAAAGAAAGGCGGGTCGTTATGAAACCCAGTAAAAAGACAATTTATACTTATTTGGCGGAAAAACGACCCGACCAGCCCCTGTTCCTGGATGAACGGGGAAATACAGTGACCTGCGGCCGGGCAAGGGAGCATGTGGAAGCACTGGCGGTGCAGCTCCGGCAGACCAGAATACAGGCGGGCGGTATTGTAGTGCTGCGGATGCCCCGCACAGCGGAGGCGGCCATGATGGAGCTTGCGCTTCTGGCGGCCGGCTTTCAGGCCATGCTGTCAGATCCGCATATGACTGTCCTGGATTATTTTCAACGGAAGGAATTTGAGAACACTGCCGGATATCTGACGGATGAGGGCGGAAACTGGACTCTGGTAAGCCCGACCGGAAGAGACACGGATATGACCGGGATTCCGGGCTCACTGAAAAAACCGGCACCGGATGCAATGGCTCCGGCTGTGCTTATTACCACCTCGGGGTCCACAGGCGATAGAAAAACCGTTGTGCTCAGCCAGTATAACATTGTAAACAATCTTGTGGATGCCAATGCCTCCGGGGACTATGTCCCCGGAGATGTGGCACTTGGTATCCTGCCGCTGTTTCACATTTTCGGCCAGGTGCTGCTGTTCGGCAGCTTGATTTTGGACTATTCCATTGTTTTTCCGGAAACTGTGACGCCGGACTCCGCCCTTCAATGTGTGGAGCACTTCAAAGTAACGCGCATGAATGGCGTGCCGAGCCTGTATCTGGCTATGGCGGAAAAGGCAGACGGGTACGATACAGAGACCTTGCGGGTCGGATTTATCGGCGGCAGTCCCTGTACATTGGAAGAAATTCAAAGGATTGAAAATCGCCTCGGCATGAAGCTGCTGAATGCCTACGGAATGAGTGAGTGTGTCAGCATCAGCATCAGCAGTGCCAATGATTCGGCGATGCAGCGCATCGGTGGCGTGGGAAGGGTTTACCCAATGAGCCGGGTGCGGATTGTGGATCGGAACGGAGCAGAGGTGTCCGAAGGCACAGAGGGAGAAATTACCGTCAACGGAGCCAGTCGGATGCTGGGCTATTACCGGGACGAAGAGGCAACCGAATCTGTCATTGATGGGGCGGGATTCCTGCATACGGGAGATCTGGGATATCTGGATCAGGACGGAATTCTCCACATCACCGGACGAATTAAGGATATTATTATCCGAAATGGTGTAAACATCTCCGCTCGCGCCGTAGAAGAGGCAATGCAGGAAATTGAAGGGGTTTGGCAGGCAACTGTTGTGGGAATCCCGGATAAAAAACAGGGAGAGGTTCCGGCGGCAGTATATACCGGGGAGCTTAACGAGACCGCCCTTCGCAGGGAACTGGAAAAGAAACTTCCCAAAAACATGCTGCCGACGATGCTTTTTGCGGTGACAGCAATTCCTATGACGGAATCAGGAAAGCCGGATAAACAAAAAATAAGGAAGCAGCTTTTGGCGTTTGCCGGCTGAACAGAAGAAAAAACAATGCATCGGTAAAATTCGCAGAGGATACGAATTTTTACCGATGTTGTTTTATTTGCACCCGGTGGGCGCACGTTCCACAGGGTGAAAGTCCCAAAGTCGTCCGGCAGCGCAGGCGGATTGCCTGACAGGTATTTTTTTGGACGCAAAACACCCTCCGCTTGTCAGACACACGAATAACAAACGGAGGACGGTTCAGAACGAAAGCTTTCAGGGGTATCGGCTATTTTTACAAAGACAGACGCGCAGCAGCGGGATATTTCAGCTGCTGCGCGCCGATGCGCTCAAGCAATTGAATCCTCAGCAGCCGAATTTTTCAGAAACCCGCTTCATCATGTCGCGGATGGGCAGGTGGTAGGGGCAGCGGCTTTCGCATGCACCGCACGCTACGCATTCACTTGCAGTATGTTCCATGGCGTGATAGCGATCCTTTGCCCAGTCGGCAAGACCGTAGCGGGAAAGGTATCCTTCGAAAAGGAAGGCGTTGGGGATGCTGATCCCCACAGTGCATGGGGCACAGTAGTTGCAGCGGCGGCAGAACTGCGTGCCGAGAACGTCGCGTATTTTCTGCATTTCATCCCGTTCCTGCGGGGTAAGGGGAGAGGCATCGCTGACGGCGGCAACATTTTGCTCCAGTTCCTTTGGCTCTGCCATCCCGGGGATGATTTCCGTCACATTCTGATTTGCGGCGATATACCGCAGGGCAAGCCGCCCGTTTTCAATCGCGCCGCCGGCCAATGGCTTCATGCAGATGAAGCCGATGTTTTTCTGAGCACACATGGAGATAAGCTCTTCTGCCTGATTTTCGACGATATTGTAGGGGAACATGATGGTTTCCACCCAGTCCATATCAAGCAGTCTGCGAAATACCTCTACGGAGTGGGTCGTTGCGCCAATGTGCCCAATTTTTCCGGCCTGTTTCGCTTCAAACATCGCCTCCAGTGCACCGCCGGGGGCTGTAATCTTGTCCAGAGCGGCATTGGAGGGATTGTGAAACTGGTAGAGGTCAATATAGGATGTGCGAAGATTGTGCAGGCTCCGGTCAATATCGGATGCCATTTCCTCCTTGGTGACGCCTCTGCCCTTTGTCGCCAGGACAAAGTGATCACGGATTCCTTCCAAAGCATACCCAAGGTATTCTTCACTGACGGTATAGCCGCGCGCCGTATCAATATAGTTGATGCCTTCGGCCATCATGATTCTCAAAAGCTCACGTGTGCCCTGGGCATCAATCCGCTGAATCGGTATGCCGCCGAGTCCAAGACGCGATACGCGCAGACCGGTTTTTCCAAGTGTACGATATTCCATAGCTGCCTCCTTATTTCCCGAGAGATTGATTTTTTTCACACGCTGCAATGACGCAGTCGATTGCGGCACTGCGGAACCCGTGCTGTTCCAATACCCTTACACCGGCAATGGAGCTGCCGCCGGGAGAGCACACACTGTCTTTTAGTTCTCCGGGGTGCTTTCCGCTTTCCAGCACCATTTTTGCGGAGCCGATCATGGTAGCGGCGGCGTACTCCATGGCTTTGGCACGGGGAATGCCGCAGGCCACTGCTCCGTCGGCAAGTGCCTCGATAAACAGATACATGTATGCCGGGCCGCAGCCGGAGAGGGCGCTGGCTGCGTCAATCAGGCGCTCGTCCAGTTCATCTAACCGGCCGGCATATCTGAGGTCACTCAGAAAGGACTGCATATCTTCCTCGCTTACAAGGCTGTTATGGCAATACTGAATCATGCCGGCCCCTACAGCCACAGGCGTATTCGGCATGATGCGGATAACCGGCATAGGGCCGCCGGCCATCTGCTCGATCTGGCTGATTTTCAGCCCGGCAGCCATGGTAATGAGCAAAGGCTTCCTCTGCTGCAGGGTGCTTTGCAGCGGCGCAAGCAGATCCCCCATCATATGGGGCTTTACCGCGAGAAAGATGCGGTCGCATTCTGCTGCAATTTCCGCTGCGGAAGCATACCGGATGCCCAGATCATGGGCAATTTTTTTCGCTTTTCCGCTGCGGTCGGTGATGAGAATGTCCGGTGCGGCCTTGCACAGGGCTTTTGCCAGTGCACTGCCCATATTGCCGCAGCCTAAAAATCCGTATTTCATATTGTCTCCTTTATCGAATGTGACCATTTCCGTGAATGACATAGTGATAGGTGGTCAGTTCACGCAGTCCCATCGGACCGCGTGCATGAAGCTTCTGTGTGGAGATGCCCATTTCGCAGCCGAGGCCGAATTCTCCTCCGTCGGTAAACCGTGTGGAAGCATTGACATAGACCGCGGCACTGTCCACAAGGGAAGTGAATTTATCCGCTGCCGCGGGATCTTCGGTAATAATTGCCTCGCTGTGACCGGTGGAGTGAGCGGCAATATGGGCGATGGCGGCATCAATATTGTCAACGCAGGCAACGGCTAAGATATAATCCAAAAATTCCGTATCGAAGTCCTTTTCGCCTGCAGGCGTGCCGGGAATGATGCCCTGGGCGGTTTTATCCAGCCGCAGCTCTACAGGGTGAGCTCGTCCGACTGTCAGACGGGCATGCAGCTTCGGCAGGAATTGAGCCGCGATTGCCTTATCCACAAGCAGCACTTCTTCGGCATTGCATACGCTTGGCCGACTGGTCTTTGCGTTTTCAATAATATTCAATGCCATCTCCTGATCGGCGGTCTGCTCTACATACACATGGCATATACCGGTGCCTGTTGCAATGCAGGGGACAGTCGCATTGCGGACGCACGCCTGAATCAGCCCGGCACCTCCGCGGGGGATCAGCAGGTCTACATATCCGCTTGCAGTCATAAGAGCTGCGGCGGAGTCACGGGAGGTATCCTGCACCAGGTTTATGGCATGATTCGGGATTCCCGCACGGGCCAGCCCCTTATGCAGTGCGTCCACAATGGCACCGGCAGAGTGAATGGCCTCTTTTCCGCTGCGCAAAATGCACACGTTTCCGCTTTTCAGCGCCAGCGCGGCGGCATCACTGGTAACATTCGGACGGCTTTCATAAATAATGGCAATCACGCCCATCGGCACGGAAATTTTTTGAATCTGCAGACCATCCGGCCGCGTAACCTCTTCGATCACCCTGCCCACCGGATCCGGAAGTGCGGCCACATCCCGAATGCCCTGTGCCATAGCGGCGATTCTTTCAGAGGTAAGCCGCAGCCTGTCCAGCATGACTTCACTGATCCGGCCGCATGCGGCGGTCAGATCCAGCTGATTGGCGGCTAAAATGTCGGCTTCGCATTCTTCCAGAGCGCCTGCCATGGATAGGAGAGCGCTGTTTTTCTGGGCGGTACTCAGCTGCCCGACAATGGGCTTTGCAGCCTTGGCAGATAGGAAAAGCTCCTGCATGAAATTACCCCCTTTTGGGTGCGACAAAACGGGTTCCCACCGCTCCGCCGCTGATAATGGTATAGAGATGATTCGGTGTGTTTCCGTTCGCAATTACCATATCACAGCCGCAGCCCATGCAGATTTCGGCGGCCTGCAGCTTGGTAATCATTCCCCCTGTACCCTGGCTGCTTCCGCTGGCACCGGCAAGGGCACGGATGGATTCATCAAGAGCGGTAACGGTTGGAATGAGAGCTGCAGATGCATCTTTATGGGGATCCTTTGTGTAAAGCCCGTCAATATCTGACAGCAGAATCAGAAGATCCGCATGAATGCTCTTTGCGACAATTGCCGCAAGGGTGTCATTATCGCCGATGACAATTTCCTCTGTCGCGACGGTATCGTTTTCGTTGATGATGGGGAGCACTCCAAGCTCCAGAAGCCGACTGAGGGTATTGCTGAAATTCATGTGCCGCTTTTCATTGGCAACATCCTCGCCGGTAATCAGAAGCTGTGCAACATTGTGATGATATTCGCTGAATTGCTTATCATAGACGTACATCAGTTCACATTGCCCGACGGCGGCGGCCGCCTGCTTTGTCGGGATATCCTTCGGTCGCTGGAGGAGCCCCAGCTTGCCGACGCCCATGCCGATGGCTCCGGATGACACCAGAATAACCTCATGGCCGGCGTTTTTGATGTCGCTGACGACCTGACAAAGGGACGCGACCCGCCGGATATTTAAAAGCCCTGTCGCATGCGTGAGCGTGGACGTACCGATTTTTACAACGATGCGCAAAAAAATACCCCCTGTAACTGATTTTGTTGCCATTATACCTTTTCCCCGGCAGAAAATAAAGAGGGAAATTTCAGCCGCGGCGGCAATTTCAGCCCTCCGTTTTTAAAGCGGATAAGTTTGCAGACGCTGCTTGCAGAAGAATTTTATGCAGAATTTCTATTGCTATCGGGGCGGGTTTCCGCTATAATAGGAAAGATAATAGGCGTGGTGCCGACTGGCAGGCCATATGCGGCATTCCCGGCGGCAATTGTGGAAACGTAAAAGGAAGACACCTATATGGAAATGATTGAATCAATGCTCCAGCAACTGGCCAGAATGCATTGGTCAGACTATCTGGATATTGCGCTTGTGGCTTTTTTGATATATAAGCTCCTGCCGCTTCTGCGTACCTCCAGCGCTGTGCGAATTGCCGGCGTGGTTGTTGCGGTGGTGGTGCTTTCCGCAATTACGGAGCTGCTGCAGCTGTATACAATCAACTTCCTGCTGAAGCAGGTGATGTCCGTCGGGTTCCTTGCGCTGGTGATCCTGTTTCAGCCGGAGCTTCGAAGAATGCTGGACCACCTGAGCGGAAGCGTGCGGCTGCGGAACTTTTTCGGGGGAGCAAAGCCGGTGGCCGCAATTGACAACGTGATCTCACAGACGGTAATGGCATGCGAGATCATGAGCCGGGAGAAAATCGGTGCCCTGATCGTGTTTGCCCGGGATGTTCGGCTGGATGAATACTTTAAAACCGGCAGCCTTATTGACGGAATCGTATCCGAGCAGCTGATCCGCAATATTTTCTTCCCCAAGGCTGCGCTGCATGACGGCGCCATGATCATCCGTGACGGGAAAATTGCGGCTGCAGGGTGCGTACTGCCCCTGTCCGAGAGCAATCACCTGAGTGCGGATTTGGGCACGCGCCATCGCGCAGGCGTGGGAATGAGCGAGGCAAGCGACGCGGTTGTTGTGATTGTCTCGGAGGAAACAGGGACGATTTCTGTAGCAGTCGGAGGAATGCTCAAGCGCCATCTGGCGCCCCAGACATTGGAGCGACTGCTGCACAATGAGCTTTGCCCCGAGCCTGCCGCCGATGAGGAGAACAGCCTTGCTACCCGCATTCGCCGCAGACTGCACAGAGGCGAGGAGGAAAATCACCATGAAGAATAAGTTTGCGGCGGCAATGCTGTCCCTTCTGATTGCGTCTCTTCTGTGGCTCTATGTGATTACGACGGTCAGCCCGGGTTCAAAACAGACGTTTTACAATGTCCCACTGGTGCTTGGCAATGAATCCGTGCTTACGGAGCGGGGACTTATGATCACCTACCAGTCTGCTTCGTCGGTAAATCTGGAGCTTTCCGGAACACGCACGGATCTTTCAAAGGTAAATACAGGGAATATTACTGTCAAAGCGGACCTTTCAAACATCTATGAGCCGGGAAATCAGATTTCCGTCAGCTATGCGGTGTCTTTCCCCGGAAATGTTGCGAGCAATGCATTTGTAATTGAGTCTCGAAGCCCGGCACGCATTCTGCTGAATGTGGAGCGGAAGGTGTCGAAGACCATTCCGGTGGAAGTAAAGTGGATCGGCTCGGCACCGGATGGCTATATTGCGGATCGAGAGAATATGCTTCTGGAATATACAACGGTTCAAATCTCAGGGCCGCAGTCTGTAACGGATCAGATAGAGAAGGCTGTGATCGAGATCGACCTGACAGACCAGCGGGAGTCTATC
>CAVIFH010000032.1:0-11520 GCA_963641615.1 bacterium
TCCTCCGCATGCAGCAAAGCGGCCTGCTGACGAAGGAGCAGGCCGATGCGGTAAATGCGAGACAGATCACAAAATTTTTTGAGTCTCCCATGGGAGAAAAGCTGCGCTGCGGAACACCCTATGTCCGGGAGTTTAAATTCTCTGTCTTGGATGACGCTGAAAAATACGGCGCCGGGCTGAATGGGGAGCAGGTGCTTTTGCAGGGCGTTGCTGACTGTGCGCTTTTGGAAGACGACGGCATCACAATCCTGGATTTTAAAACAGATTATGTGACGGATGAAACCCTTTCGGAAACTGCCGAGCGCTATACATTGCAGCTGGAAACATATGCCGATGCCCTCAGCCGGATCTTTGAAAAAAAGGTGAAGGCCAAGTACCTCTATTTCTTCCGCTTGGGGATGCTGTATCCGGTGTAAAGCAGCATAATAAAAGGTTCTATAATAAAAAATTGGGGCAATACCGTACAATTCAGTCTCATTGCGCGGTATTGCCCTTATTCTGCCTTATTCTGCTGTAATAAAGAGTGCTGCTCAGAGTTCTTTCCCTGCCAGGAAAACGCGCCTGCTGCCGTATTGCTCATCGGTGATGATAAAGTCAGCAGCCTTTCCACATTCAATGGAACCAACCTCGCGCTGAGCGCCGATTGCGCAGGCAGGGTTCCAGGTGGCGGCGCGGATGGCGTCCTCCTCCGGAATGTTCCACTGTATGACGTTTTTCAGGCATGTCCACAGATTCGCGGCAGAGCAGGCAATGGTTCCGTCAGCCAGACGGCCAATGCCCTCACGCAGCCAGGCGTCCTGACCGCCTAATGTAAATTTCGTCCCATCGGGGAGTCCGGCACATCGGCCGGAGTCGGAAATTAGCACCATTCGCTCCCTCCCAAAGGCAGCGAAGGCCAGGCGGACGGCAGCCGGGTGGACATGGTAGCCGTCACAGATTATTTCTGCCCGCACATGGGGATTTTCCACTGCCGCCGGGATGACGCCGGGGCTGCGGTGATTGATTGCCGGCATGGCGTTATACAGGTGCGTCAGGTGGGATGCACCGGCGTCAAATACGGCTTTGGCGTGGTCGTAATCCGAGTCCGTATGGGCAGCGGATATGGTGCACAGCCTGCTTGCAAGCTTTGCAAATTCTGCGGCGCCCGGCAGCTCCGGTGCCACATCCACAATGGAGACGAGACCGCCGCAGCCGTCATACAGTGCTTTAAAGCCTTTGTAATCCGGATCCTTTAAATAATCCGGATTTTGCGCCCCCCTTTTCTTATATGAGAAATAAGGCCCCTCCATGTGAATGCCCCGCAGTACCGCGCAGCCCTCCGGCAGTGATTTCTTTAGCTGAACAGCTGTTTCAAAGGCCTTTGCGAGCACCTCATAGGGCAGCGTCATGGAGGCAGGGGCGAAGGAGGTGACGCCGCACTGCGCATAGAAGCGGGCCATTTGCACGAGTCCGCTGTAATCGCCGTCGGAAAAGTCCGCCCCAGAATTACCGTGGCTGTGGACATCAATGAGCCCCGGAATTACCGTGGCACATCGCAGGTCAATGGCATTTTCCGGCACAGCGCGCGGCAGTACCTCGCCGAATTTGCCTTCCCTTACCTCAAACGCTCCCATGTGAAACCGAAAATCCGAACCATAGATTCTGGCGTTGGTATAATACATGACGGTCACTCCTGTTGTGAGAATATGGCTGATTTTGCATCCATTATAAGGACATGAATTGGAAAATACAAGTAGCATTTATTTCTGTTTTCAATGGAAAATGTACATAAATCCGCATGAAACGGGCGCTGTACAGGCAAAATCAAAAAGCTGTTGATATTCTGCCGGGAGCTGTTATAATGGAGTCATACGGAAAGCGGGAGAGTGTAGCATATGAGTGAATTTTACAGCGTCGCGCTGACGGAGGTCGTGCGCGAATTCGGCCTGGAGGTCGTTTACGCTTCATCCGACTATGAATCCATTCGGTTGACGGTGGAGGACGTAGCCCGTCCGGGGCTTCAGCTTGCCGGGTATTTTGACCATTTTGAACCCATGCGCCTTCAGGTGATCGGCAATGTAGAATTCAGCTTTGTCCAGAAGAAAACACCGCAGGAGCGCATTGCCATTTTTGACCGATTCTTTTTCTACAAGCCCCCTGCTCTTCTGATGGCACGCAGCTTCCCGGTGGATGATGAAATTCTGGAAATGGCACGCAAGCACAATGTTTCGGTTCTGCGTTCAGCGGAAACCACAGCTTCTCTTGCGTCCAATATCATTTCCTACCTGCGCTCTGCCCTGGCGCCGCGGATTACACGCCACGGCGTACTGGTGGAGGTTTACGGCGAAGGCTTGCTGCTCATCGGCGACAGCGGTGTCGGAAAGAGTGAAACTGCACTGGAGCTTCTCAAGCGCGGCCACCGGCTCATTGCGGATGATGCGGTGGAAATCCGCAGCGTCTCCGGCACATCCCTCGTCGGCACGGCGCCGGAGCTGATTCGCAACTACATTGAGCTGCGGGGAATCGGCATCATCAATGTGGCAAAGCTCTTTGGTATGGGCGCGGTGCGTACGGAGAATGAAATTGATTTGGTTGTGAATATCGTCCCGTGGAATACCCAGGAGGCATATGACCGCCTTGGGCTTGAAAACCAGTACATGGAAATCCTGGGGGTCAAGGTGCCGATGAACACCATCCCTGTCACAGCAGGGCGTAACCTGGCCGTGATCCTGGAGGTCGCCGCTATGAATAACCGTCAGCGCAAGCTGGGATATAATGCCGCACAGGAATTTTCAGACCAGATTGACCGCCATTTTGAATTGAATTCGGGTAAAAATAAATGAAAGAGCTGACGGTTGGTGCCAACGACGCCGGACAGCGGCTGGATCGTTTTCTTGCGAAGGCGGTGCCGTTGCTGCCTGCCTCTCTGGCGCAGAAGTATATCCGCATCAAGCGGATCAAGCGAAACGGCGGGCGTGCGGAGCGGGATACGCGTCTGGAAGCAGGCGATGTGCTTCAGCTTTATATTAACGACGAGTTCTTTGACAAGCCGCGGGAGGACAATGCCTACCTTACGGTGGCGGTGCCGAAGCTGAACATCGTATATGAAGATGATCAGATTTTGCTGGTGGACAAGCGGCCGGGGCTGGCGGTTCACCCTCACGACGGCGCGGAGTACGGCAGGACCCTGATTGACCATATTCAGGCTTATCTCTATCAGAAGCACGAGTGGAGCCCGTGCAGTGAAAACAGCTTTACCCCAGCCCTTTGCAACCGCATCGACCGCAATACCGGCGGCATCGTGATTGCGGCCAAAACGGCGGAGGCACTGCGGGTGATGAACCAGAAGATCAAGGACCGTGAAATTGACAAGCGCTACCTTGCGATCGTCGAAGGCACTCCAAAGCCGAAGGACGGAAGCCTGCAGGGCTACCTGTTTAAGGATGCGAAAAAGAACCGTGTGTTCGTCACTGATGCGCCCCAGCCCGGCTCTAAAAGCTGCCGGACGGATTACCGCACGCTGGCGGTGCATGGCGGCCTGACCCTGGTGGAGTGTAAGCTGGTTACCGGACGTACCCACCAGATTCGCGCCCAGTTCGCTCATGTCGGGCATCCGCTGCTGGGAGACGGAAAATACGGAAAGCTGGACAAGCGCTTTGACCGCAGCTATCAGGCGCTGTATTCCTACAGCCTCACCTTCGCTTTTACCACCGATGCCGGAGCCCTTGCCTACCTGAACGGAAAGCATTTTCAGGTAAAAAATGTGGACTTCGTCACAGAGTATTTCCCGGAATGCGGTTCACTTACGCCAAATTTAACATTATAAAATTGTAAGAAAAAGTAATTGCTTTTTTGAAAAATCATGTTAGAATGAAGGTGCGTCTCCTTTGGGCGCAAAAAAATCCAAAAGGAGGTTACAATCATGGCTTTTAACATTACCGATGCTTGTGTAAAGTGCGGCTCCTGCGCTGAACAGTGCCCTGTTGAGGCTATCTCCGAGGGCGAAGACAAGTATGTCATCGATCCCGACATTTGCGTCAGCTGCGGTTCCTGCGCCGATCAGTGCCCCGCTGAAGCAATTGAGGAAGCCTAATTCTTCTGAATTCAGGTTGGCCTGCTCTGCCGGTGAGTGCAGTGCAGGCCTTTTTTATGACAGGAGGGCCTATGGAGAATTTGCCCGGCGGAATTCAAATGGAAGTGCCGGACGGCTGCTTTCCCCTGACCACGGACAGCATGGTCCTTGCGTATTTCGCGTCCGCTGCCGGCCGCAGACAAATTCTGGATCTGGGCTCAGGCTGTGCCGCGCTGGGGCTGCTGCTTTTGTCCCGGAATCCGCAGTGCCATGTAACCGGGGTGGAAATGGACAGCATTGCCCATGAAGCGGCCCTGCAGAATATTTCCCGAAACAATTTATCTTCCTCTCTGGAGAGCATCTGCGCCGATTTGCGAAGGGTGCCGGAATTATTTTCTCCCGGGCAGTTTGACTGCTGCATTTCGAACCCGCCCTATTTCAGTGGCGGCCCGGCCGCAGGCTTAACAGCAGCCCGGCGGGAGGACTGCTGCACGCTGCATGATCTGATGCGGTGCGCGGCCTGGGCGGTAAAATTCGGCGGTGACTTCTTTCTGGTGCACCGCCCGGAGCGGCTGGGCGAAATTATTTCCCAGGGTGCGGCCTTTCATATGGAGGCAAAACGCCTCTGCCTGCTGCGCCACACCCAGGGCGGGGCAGTGTCCCTGGTGCTTTTGCAGCTGCGAAAGGGCGCAAAGCCGGGGCTCAAAATCGAGGAGCTGGCGCTGCACCATGGTGACGGCACTGTGACGGATGATTTCCGGAGGATTTATCATATAACGGAGGACACATAATGGCAGGTGTACTTTATCTTGTTCCCACCCCGATCGGGAATCTGGGGGACGTTTCCGAACGTGCGAGACAGACACTGGAAGGTGCGGATTTTATTGCGGCGGAGGATACCCGCGTAACACTGAAGCTGCTGAATCATCTGGGAATCAAAAAGAGCCTTGTCAGCTACTATGAGCACAACAAGGCGTCAAAGGGAAATGTCATCCTGGAGCGGATCCTCGGGGGAGAAAATTGCGCCCTTGTGTCGGACGCAGGCAGTCCCGCAATCTCCGATCCCGGTGAGGATCTGGTGTGCGCCTGCGCGGAAGCGGGCATTACGGTCTGCGCGATCCCCGGCCCCTGTGCGGCAATTACGGCTCTGAGTATTTCCGGGCTCCCTACCGGACGGTTTTGCTTTGAGGGATTCCTCTCCATGAGCAAAAAAAGCCGCGCGGAGCATCTGGAATCCCTGCGCGGTGAAAAACGCACGATGATTTTTTACGAGGCGCCCCATAAGCTGATGCACACACTGTCGGATATGCAGGATGTTTTCGGCGCGGATCGTCAGGTCAGCTTCTGCCGGGAGCTGACGAAAATACATGAGCAGGTAATCCGTACCACGCTGGGGCAGGCAATCCCTTATTTTACGGAGAACCCGCCGAAGGGTGAGTTCGTGCTGATCGTAGCCGGAGCGCCGGAGGAGCCAAAGGCGATGCCTTCGGATACGGATGCCGCCTCTAAGGTCGCGGAGCTGATGGAGCAGGGCTTCAGCCGAAAGGATGCAATTAAAAAAACGGCTGAGGAGCTGAACCTGCCGAAAAATGCCGTATATGCCGCCGCCCTCGGAGGAAAGGAATAGCACACTTTTATATTGAATATAAATGACCCGTCATCTCACTTGCGAAAGATGACGGGCTTTTCATGTGTGCCGGTGAGCGCACGTTCTTTTTTACCAGTCGAAGCTCCTGCCTGCAAATGCCGCAATAACGCTCTCAATTCCAAGGAGAATAAAGTAGATTCCTGCAATGCAGCAGACAATTCGGATGGTTATGAAGGACAGGGAAGGGCTGAGCAGCATGATCATTCCAAGGATTAACCCGATGACATTGACAATCAGAGTGAAGTGATAATATCCCGGGCTGCAGATTCGCTGCATAAAATCCAGCCGGATCAATTTGGAAATGCAGTGAGAAATAAACCACAGCGGCAGTAGAATTGTCAGTGCCAATTTCCCAATGTTTGGGTTTGCCAGCAGCATGACGCCGCACATAACGCTGAATATTCCGGAAATCAGGGACAGAACCGGCCCAAAACCGGTAAAACGTGACATGCGTAAATAAATTACAAAGTCCATGATACCCATGACGATGGCAAAAATACCGTAGAGGATTACGACTCCGGTCAGCGTGCTTCCCGGGCTGGCCAATGTGAAAATCCCCAGTATTATCATAACGATTCCGGCAATCAATTCGCCCCAGTTAACATGCTTTTTCATGAGTTGCCCTCGTTCTTTCCGTTCAGAATTGACATAAACTCGCTGCCTGTAATGGTCTCTTTCTCATAAAGGTATTTTGCAAGCTCCTCAAGCTTATCCCGATTGCATTCCAGAAGCTTTTTCGCCTTTTCATGCTGGGCTTTCACAATTTGCACGACTTTCCTGTCGATTTCCTTCTGCGTATCTGCAGAGCAAGCCAGAGTCGTGTCGCCCCCGAGATACTGGTTCGTGACAGTTTCCATTGCAACCATGTCAAATTCATCACTCATACCGTAACGGGTAATCATTGCGCGGGCCAGCTTCGTTGCCTGCTCAATATCGTTGGATGCGCCGGTGGTGATCTGACCGAAGATCAGTTCCTCTGCAGCGCGGCCGCCGGTCAGGGTCGCGATTTTATTCTCCAGTTCTTCTTTGGTCATCAGCACCTTATCATTCTGCTCTACCTGCATGGTATACCCCAAGGCACCGGATGTGCGGGGAATGATGGTTATTTTTTGTACCGGGGCGGAAGCAGTCTGCAGCGCGGCCACCAGTGCATGACCGATCTCATGGTATGCGACGACTTTTTTCTCATTGTCGGTCATGATTGCGTTTTTCTTCTGATATCCGGCAAGGACAACTTCAATACTTTCCTCCAGGTCAGATTGTTCCACAATCTGCCGATTGCTGCGCACTGCACGAAGTGCGGCTTCATTAATAATATTGGCAAGCTCCGCACCGGAGGTACCTGCTGCCATTCGAGCAATCGCGCGGAAATCTACATTGTCCGCAACCTTGATCTTTTTGGCGTGTACCTTGAGAATTGCTTCTCGACCGGCAAGATCCGGCAGCTCCACCGGCACCCGCCGGTCAAAGCGTCCGGGCCGCGTCAACGCCGGATCAAGAGACTCCGGCCGGTTGGTGGCAGCCAGAATAATTACGCCGTTGTTGCCCTCAAAGCCGTCCATTTCAGTCAGAAGCTGATTCAGGGTCTGTTCCCGTTCATCGTTCCCGCCAATCTGGCCGTCCCTCTTCTTGCCGATTGCATCAATCTCATCAATAAAAACAATACATGGTGCTTTTTCCTTGGCTTGCCGGAACAGGTCCCGTACTTTGGATGCACCCATGCCTACGAACATTTCCACAAATTCTGAGCCGGACATGGAGAAAAACGGAACTCCGGCTTCACCGGCAACCGCCTTGGCCAACATGGTTTTTCCGGTGCCCGGAGGACCCACCAGCAGGACACCCTTGGGCATTGATGCGCCAACGTCGGAATATTTTTTGGGGTTATGGAGATAGTCTACGATTTCGGCAAGGTTCTCTTTTGCTTCGTCCTCGCCTGCAACATCGTCAAACCGTATGCCGTTGGTAGAAGGCACATAAATCTTTGCATTGCTCTTGCCCATGCCAAAGGCCATTGCGTTCGGGCCGCCGGCCTGGGACATCATCTTTTTGCTGACATACTGCCCCAGTGCCAGGAAAATCAGAATCGGGACAACATATGTCAGAAAGATACTGAGCAGGGGAGATGCGGTGCCCTCGATATTGCGTGCAAATTTTGCGCCGGATGCGTAGAGCCGCTCTGTTAAGGTCGGGTCATTCATCTCTCCGGTTTTGTAAATCTGCTGGTTGTCCTTATCTGTAAAGAGAATTTCAGAGTCGTCGATCTCAACACTGCCGATATCCTTATCCTCGATCATCTTCATGAATGTGCCGTAGTCGACTTCCTGAACTCGGGATGCAGACAGCAGCGGTGAAACGATCATGTTGAACGCAATGATCAGCAGCAGCACGATGCTGTAATAATACACCAGCGATTTTTTAGGCGGCTTAACCTCTTTCATACTTATTGTTCACTCCAATCAGTTTGTCCGGCGTGGACTGCCGGTGTCAGTAAAAACAGTACAAGTCGGATATTTTCCTTTGGCCTGTTTCCTTTTACAGTTCATACTCTATTCTGAAAAAACGTGCTTTTTATGTCGAATTTGTGAAAACAATGTTAATATTAGCACTCACACGCCATGAGTGCTAATATTGGCGCTGCGCGCCCGGCGAGGCTATGTCCTCCGGGGAGAAAAGGCCTGCCGCTGCGGCAGACCTGCAGAAACGGGAACGCTCGAAAGAAATATTGGGCAACTGCCGGAAGCAGCATCCTTACAAAGCCCACTACGAACAAGAGACTCGCAGAAGCCGGATACGTTGAAATCCGAAACTGCTGCGAGTCTCTGCAACTATGAAACTGAACTGCCGTGTACCAAACAGTACACATGGCGGCATGAGAGCACGGGGCTGTTCGGCCCCTCCGGCTCAATTATGTCTCGCTCCAGCTCAGGCTGCCGCCGTAGTTGACGGCGGTTTTAGGGTTCCACCCCTGCGCGCCGGAGGGGTAGCTTGCCTGGGCCTGCACGCCGCGGAAGGCATTTTCAGCAATATCCGGAGCATCTCCCCGGAAAGATATACTCCACATTCCGCTGTAGGAGAATGCCTCTGACTCAATTTGCAGAACGGATGCCGGAATCGCGGCGGTTTCCAGCTTCTCACAGCCGCTGAAGGCATAGCGCCCAATGCGTGAAACTGTCTCCGGAATTACGACAGTGCGAAGCCCTTTGCATCCGTAAAAGAGATAATTCCCAATTTCGGTCAATCCATCCGGCAGGGCGAGGGATTCAAGGCTTGCACAGCCCCGGAAGGCACCGTCGCCGATGGAGCATACACTGCCGGGAATGGCAAATGCAGAGAGATTTTCGCATCCGGAAAAGGCTTCTGCACCGATTTTTTCCAGATTAAGAGAAAGGGAAACGGATTTGAGGCCGGTGCAGCCCATAAATGCCTGTATTCCGATTTCCGTAACGGAGTCCGGAAGCGTGACCATGCGCAGCTGGGTGCAGCCTGAGAATGCGTTGCTGCCGATAAAGGTCACATTTTGGGAGAACTGGACGTCAACCAGCTGGGTGCAGCCCTGGAAGGTACCCATTTCCACGGCTGCGGCAGACTCCGGAATCGCAAAGGTTTCCAGCTTTGTGCATCCGGCAAAGGCGTATCCGCCGATAAAGCGGACTGTGCCGGGGACCTGAATCCAGCTGAGGCTTTCACATCCGGAAAAGGCCTCCCATCCGATAGATTCAAGGCTTCCCGGAAGCTTTACCTGTGTCAGCGCGGCGCAGTTTTGGAAAGCGCCGTTCCCAATGGAAAAAAGACTTTCCGGGAAGGTGATTTCAGTCAGATTCACACAGTCAGCAAAAGCCAGATTTCCGATGGCAGCAACGCCGTCTCCCAATACGACGGAGGTGATGCTTTCGCGGGCAGCATACCATGGTGCGGGGTGCGTTGCGGGGAAATCGAAGATTTCGCCGTCACCGGTGATGGTGAGCACGCCGTCCTCCCCCAGCGTCCAGCTGAGTCCCACGCCGCAGCTGTCTTCCGATGCGGTCTGGGCATCGCTGCCTTCCGGGGCAGTGGTGCTGTATTTTGCCTCCTCGGCTTCTACCAGTGCATTCCGGACATCCTCCGGGAGACTGCTTAAGTATTGATCCAGAATGTCTCCCGCGCCGATGGATACAAGTCGGTCAAACTCGGCCTGCACATCCGGATCAATTTCTGCTGCGAACGCATGCAGCGGCATCAGCAGCGCACATGCGCACACCGCGGCTGCGAAATGTTGTTTCTTTTTGAAAATCATGAAAAATCATCCTTTCTGCATTCCGTTGCTTCCGTGATGATACGTACTCTTTCCTGACTCTCTTTCCTTCTGCTGCGGTGACGGCGGCGCGGGCGGGGAGGCGTCTCCGGTTCCGCTCTTTGGGCACGGCGTGCATAAGCTTCCGCTGCCTCGGAGGTCGCCTCATAGGTCAGCCGACTGGCGCGAACTGTGCCGTCCGGCTGCACAGAGAGACGAATGCGGATCAAAAATTTCCCGTGTTCCGCGCATGCTGCCAAGTCCATATAGCGGTGCCCCGGCTGGGCAAACCATCGGGACCCCAGCATCTGTCTGCCGCAGACCGGGCAGAGATTTTCCCTTCCGGACATCGCGGACAGGGCTTCCTCACGGGTGGCATAGTCGCGAAATACCTTTCGCTCCAGACAACCGGGAAGCTCCGCACCGTGAAATCCGTCCTCATGGCAGCGCACTGCCTGGGCATACTCGGCAATGCCGCGGTTTAAGTCCAGCATCTGGCAGACCTGTGCCGTGTGGTAGGCGTCCCCCAGTGCATCATGTGCTGGACGGCTTGCCTCGATTTGGAAGGTTTCCATTGCAGTTTTCAGAGACTTCTGAGACCCGGAGCCGTCGGTCTGGGCGTTGAAAATCATCTGTGCATTATACCATGTCTTCGTCCAGCTGCAGTCCATACGATACAGCTGGAGATTTTCCTGTAAAATGCCAATGTCATCAAAGCCCCATGTGAGGAATACGGGGGCTTTGCCGCACCAGCTGCGAAATGCATCTATGGCATCCGGAAAGGGGATGCCCTCTGTGCGAAGAAGGCTCTCTTTGATGCCGGTAAGCTTGCTTACACGGCGGTTAAGGCGGCGATAGACCTTTGGCGCAATCATGACCTGAAATTCCTCCGCCGGGGTTCCGTCTGCTGTCAGCCGTACGGCGCCGATTTGGATGATCTCGCCGCGGATGGCCACCGGAAGCACCTTCTTTGATGACGGTGAGCCCGGCCAAGGCTGGTTCCACTCCATATCCAGGACAATAAAGTTCATGACTGTGACCTCGGTTCCTCTTCCTTTGCGTATATCATACCACATGGACGATGCCCCTGTAAACAGGGATTTTCCGGAGGATAGAAGGCCGGAAGTCATTGACAGCTTTTAAAGCATGAAATTCCGCGTATATACAATTTGGACCGTTCCTCTTGCTTTTGCCCACAGACAATGCTAGAATGAGAAGCTGAAAGTTCTGCGAGAAGGGAAAAGAGAAAATTATGCGGAGTCGGTATATTGGAGATAAGGCGTTTTACAAGCGGGTAATTACCATTGTCATTCCGATCATTATCCAGAACGGCATCACGAATTTTGTTTCACTGCTGGATAATATCATGGTCGGGCAGGTGGGTACGCTGCCCATGAGCGGCGTATCTATTGTCAATCAGCTGCTGTTTGTATTTAATCTGTGCATATTCGGTGCCACGGCGGGAGCCGGCATTTTTACTGCCCAGTTTAAAGGCTCCGGCGATACAGACGGCATCCGTCATACCTTCCGGTTCAAGCTCCTGATATG
>CAVIFH010000033.1:0-11367 GCA_963641615.1 bacterium
AAGATTCACACAATGAACCACAATGACACAGTAAAAGCCTCGTTTGCAGGTCAGGCAGAAAAGTTTGCGTCGTATCATATGTCGAAGGCAGAGTATACCGATTATCTGATCAGAAAATGTGCGCCTAAGGGCGATGAACATGCGTTGGAGGTGGCAGCGGGAACATGCGTCTGCGGCAGAGCTCTGGCGCCCTTTGTGGGTGATATCACCTGCCTTGATCTGACCGAGGAGATGTTAGCTCAGGGGAAGCGGCTGGCCCGGGAAAGCGGCATTGCCAATATTTCTTTCGAAACGGGCGATGCTCAGGAGCTTCCCTACGCGGATGAATCTTTTGACCTTGTGATCACAAGGCTGTCACTGCATCACTTTACGGATCCGCAGAGGCTATTTCATGAGATGAAACGTGTTCTGAAAAGAGGCGGTAAACTGGTCATCTGGGATATACAGGCCGCAGAGGAAGCTCTCAGAAAGGCCAATGATGATATTGAGAGGATGCGGGATCCGTCGCATACGAGGATCCTCAGCCGGGAGGAATTTGAGCAGCTGTTCCAAGGTGATTTCGATATACAGTGCGAGGAGACCACGCTGGTACCGGTCAGTCTTGAATCCTGGATGGCTCTGACAGATACAACCGGTGACACCCGGGAGACAATTATCGGCATGATGAAGGAAGACCTGGCCGGCGGTCGCAAGACGGGATTCGCACCATACATCAAGGACGGGCAGATCATGTTCGACCACAGATGGCTGCTGCTGGTGGGAATCAAACGATGATTGCCGGACTGCTCTATACCATCGAAAATGACAGGTACTGCTTCATTCTCTATCTCGCCGTAAATCCGGAGATGCGCTCAGGCGGTATCGGCGGCGAGATTCTGGACTGCGCTTATGCGCGGGCCGGAGTTAAAATCATCGTCCTCAATGTCGAACCATCAGATTCCGCTGCGGATAACTATGAGCAAAGGAAGCGGCGAATTGCATTTTACGCAAGGCACGGTATTTGTGAGACAGGATACGGCTTTTCAATGGACGGCGTATCATACAGCGATTTGGCATCGAATCTATCGGCATTTGACCCGGGTGAATACGCCAAAATGCTCGGCGGAATTTCATTAAGCGCTTAAGCCCTTGCTCCATAAACATCGTGAAAGAGCACCTTACTGCCTATGCCCCATTCAGTATCCGGCTAAAATACGATTGCATCGGATATTGGCCGGGACTGAGAGCCTCCGCGCACTGGATCAGGAAAATGGACTCCATCATAAAAGCCGCACAAGAGCATTTTTCGCTCCTGTGCGGCTTTTTTGCATGCCCGGGTTTTATATGGCATCACTGCTTTGTCCCGGGGAGGGTGCGCAGCATCTCCGTCAGGGTGCGGATATTCTGATCGCAGCAGTCCTTTCTCCAGAACGCCATATAGGTGCACGAAAGGCCCTTGCCCTTCACAGCCACCTCATGAACGGTGAAATCATCCAGAAAGCGCAGATTTTCCGGAACAATCAGCATCATCCGGTCATGCTGCAGCCCGAGGGACTGCTTGGAAACCATGGGCATGATGTAGTTAAAATGATCGATGGTAAATTCCGCAAGGCGGCAGAAATCCTCCGGGGAGTGAATTCCTCTGTCCGCAACATCCCGGGAATACTCTCCCGGCGGCAGGAAGTCCCCCCAGACCCTATATTTTTGCACCAGGCGGCCCAACGTAATGCTGTCCGTATTGGCCAAGGGGTGCTGCAGACCCACAAGCAGATGGTACCGGCAGCCGGAAACGGGAAACATATCAAATTCGTCCCGGTAGGGAAGAAGCAGCGCCTCCACATCGATGCCCACCTGGACGCCCTTGTCCCGCACGATTTTCTGAATTCCCTTTTCCCTTACAAAGGTATACCGCACAGGCGCTGTAAAAACATCTGAGGGATAGGACAGAATCAGGGAAGAAATGGTGTCAAAGGTTCCGTCGCACATGTAACATCCGATTGAAAAATCCATGGGATCGGGCTTTCCGGATGACAGCCTCGCGACCAGCTCCGCATAGCTTGCGGTGCAGTCCACCGCGAACTCCATGAAGTGCTTCCCCTCGGGAGTAAGAAGCATGTTATGGCTGTCCCGCTGAAAGAGGGTGACCCCCAGCTCCTGCTCCAGCGCGTCCATTTGCCGGGCAACGGTGGACGGGCTCAGGTACAGCACCTGGGCGACCTTGCGAAAGGAGCGCAGCGCAAGGCACTTCAGAAAAATATCGATCTGCTGCATCGTCATAGGCGAGTCCCTCCAATTCTTCTCGGGGTTATATATATTGTAAACAGATTCGGCAGGAATTGCAACATCTGCCGTAATTTTCCGCCTTTTCTGCTGCCTGAAAGAGCGAAATGTCCGAGGGCAGAGCCGGCGTTTTCTGCATATAAACAGTTGGAATTACATGCAGAAAACAATCGCATCATGTGCAGCTTCCTTCTGCCAAAAATAAGAGCCGGTCTCATCATTGGCATTATTGCCAAAAAGCGGGTACTAATTTTGGCCTGATTGTCCAAACTGCCCCTGTAGCACCTGAAAACAGCAACGCACGGAGAGGCAGGAACGTGATACAGTAATCACAGCAGGGGCGAAAGCCCCAAATAAATGCGAAGGAGAAAAACATTATGAAACACAGTAAGCTTATCGCAATGCTCCTGGCAGTTGTCTGCCTCATGGGCCTGCTGGTTCCCGCCGGCGCGGCAGAGTCCGCCGAGGAAGCGGAGGCGGTGGACCTGACCGGGAAAAAGGTCGGATTTGCTTCCATTATGATGTCCTCGGACTTTTTCGCCAACATGTCCAATGAAATGGAAGAGTACTTCACCGCTGTGGGCATGACCTACAATGCAGCGGACGCAAACGGAGATGCTCAGACCCAGATCACAAACGTCGAGAATTTCGTAACCATGGGAATGGATTACATCATCATCTTCCCCGTGGATAAGGACTCCATCTGCGACGCTCTGGTAAAGGCCCGTGAAAGCGGCATTTTCGTAATCGCAATCGGCACCGTCCTCACAAACCCGGATGCCTACGATGTCTGCATCAGCATCAGCCAGCATGAATCCGGCGTTGTGGAAGCGCAGATGGCTGCCGAGTGGATCGACGCCACCTTCCCGGACGCAGAGGACGGAAGCATTGAGGTAGCCGTGCTGGGCTGCTCCGACACCGAGGATGCCGTAGACCGCTCCGATGGACTGAAAACCGTGACCGACTACACTTCAAAGGCTGTCCTTGTGGACTACAAGGAGTCTGCGCAGTCTGAGGGCGCTGCCGGTGCGCAGATTGCCATGGATGCCATCACCGCAAACCATCCCAATATCAAGTGCCTGCTGACCTACGGTACCGATCAGGGCGAAGGTTGCACAGAGCGCGCTCAGGCCAATGCCGCCATTGATACCACCCAGTTCGCCGTATTTACCGTTGATACCAACGACTATATTTACGACGAGATCCGCAAATCCGCGGATAACGAGTCCGTTCTGCGCGGCGCCGTGAAGCTTGGCGACGGCACCCCTATGACCTGCTACAAGCTGATCACCGGTGAGTGGATGGATCTGGTTGTGGACGGCGTTTACTCAGAGCAGTGCCACGCCGTGACTCCCGAAACCATTGACGAATACGACGCAGATTGATCACTGTATTTTACGGCAGGGGGGAATTGAAAAATTCCCCCCTGTATAGCGGAAAGGGGTAACGTTATGGCAAAAATATTGGAAGTCAGGCATGTGACAAAAACGTATCCCGGTGTTGTGGCATTGGATGATGTATCCTTTGATGTTGAGGCCGGAGAAATTCTGGCGCTCATCGGCGAGAACGGTGCCGGAAAATCTACGGTGATCAAGGCTATCTCCGGTGCAATCACACCGGACAGCGGCACAATTGTCATAGACGGAAAGGAATTCCGCCATCTGACACCGATGCAGGCAAAGAAAGCAGGCGTCGGCGTCGTTTATCAGGAATTGAACCTGGTTCCTTCCCTGAGCATTATGGAGAACATTTTTCTTGGCGAAAAGGTGGGCAGTGCAAAGGGAATGCCTGATTTTCGCGAGATGGAGCGCCGCTCTGTGGAAATTATGGAGGAGCTGGGCGTTAAAATCAATGTCCGGACACAGGTGCAGATGCTTTCCACCGCGCAGATGCAGATCGTGGAAATCGCAAAGGCCGTCGTTCAGAACTGCAAAGTGCTGATCATGGATGAACCCTCCGCCTCCATTCCCATGGCAGAGGTGGAAAGCATGTTTCAGATCGTCCGCCGGCTGAAGGAAAAGGGCGTTGCGGTCATTTATATCAGCCACCGTCTGGAGGAGCTCTTTGAGCTCTGCGACCGGGTCACCGTGTTTCGGGACGGACGGTATGTCATTACCCGGAATGTTGCAGACATCACAAAGGATGATCTGATTCAGTATATGATCGGTCGGGAGCTGACCGAAAAATTCCCCACTCGAAGGGCACAGATCGGAGAAACTGTCCTGCAGGTGGAAGACCTGTGTGGAAACGGCGACTTCCACATTGACCTGTCGCTGCGCCGGGGCGAGGTCCTCGGAATGGCCGGACTGGTAGGGGCCGGAAGGACAGAGCTTGCAAAAATGCTCTGCGGGGATGTAAAGCCTGACAGTGGAAAAATTCTCATCCATGGGAAGCCCCTGAAGGCTGCCTCTGCCGCGGACGGCGTGGATATGGGCATCGGCCTTGTGCCGGAGGACCGGAAGCTGGAGGGTGTTTTCCTGAATTACTCCATCGAGTGGAACATCCCGATTATGAGCATGCGCCGCATCAGCAGGGGAATGCTTATCAATTTCAAAAAAGCAAAGGAACTGGTCGATACCTACATTTCCACGCTGGAAATCAAAACGCCCTCCGTAAAGCAGCTTGTGAAGAATCTTTCCGGCGGCAATCAGCAGAAAGTGGTCGTTGCCAAGGTGCTTGCCGCCGACAACGAGATCCTGATATTTGATGAGCCCACCCGGGGCATTGACGTAGGGGCAAAGCAGGAAATTTACCGCCTGATGAATCAGCTTGCGGAAGAGGGAAAAGCCATTTTGATGATCTCCTCGGATATGGAGGAGCTGCTCGGCATGAGCGACCGAATTGCCGTCATGCACGAAGGGCGCATCAGCGGAATGCTTACAAAAGAAGAATTCAGCCAGCAGGCGGTTTTGACGCTGGCATCCGGCATTGAGGAGGAATAAAAATCATGTCAAAGTTTTTTGATTTTTGCAGACGCAATCTGGCTTGGGTGCTGCTGCTGATCATCTGTCTTATTTTTGCGGCAACCAATGAGAATTTTCTGTCCCTTACCAATATTCTGAACATTCTCAATCAGAATGCCTACATCATCATCTGCACCTACGGAATTGCCCTGATCATGATGTCCGGCGGGCTGGATATGTCCGTTGGCTACCAGATGAGCATCTGCGGCGTCGCCTGCGCGCTGATGGTGGGCCGCGGGAACGTACCCGTGTGGCTTGCCTGCATTCTCACCGTTGTCATGAGCGTATGCTTCGGTCTGCTCGGTACCTTCTTGGAGAAAATGCTGAATCTGCCGCGCATCTTCGTATCCATCGGCCTGAGCACCGTCTATCAGGGCGTTGCATACGTCATTACCGGGTCAAAGACCATTTCCAATCTCCCCGCCGAATTCAAGGTGATTGGCCAGGGAACGGTGCTGCATCCTGCGCTGACCTATGCCACCATTGCCATGGTCATCTTCGGAATCATCATGAGCTTTATCATGGACCGCACCTATTTCGGGCGCTACGTATTCGCCCTGGGCGGCAATGAATCCGCTGCCAGACTCGCCGGCATCAATGTCAACCGGATGAAATACGCCATCGGCGGAATTTCCGGACTGTTCTGCGGCATCGGCGCCCTGGTCCTGACGGCCCGTGTGGGCGCGGCGGCTGCAGGCACCGCAGCCGGTACGGAAATCACCGTTCTCACCGGCGTGCTGGTAGGCGGCGTCTCCGTTCGGGGCGGCGACGGAAAAATCGCGAACTGTATTGCGGGCGTGCTGATCATGGGCCTGCTTGCCAACGGCATGCAGCTCTCCGGCATGAACACCTATTACCAGTACATCGCAAAGGGCGCGATCATGCTGTTTGTCATGTGGCTTGATGTGTTCCAGATGAAACGCCGGAGCGTGGCAGCCAACAAGCGCAAAGAAGTAAAAGCCTGAGAGGATAAGAAAATGGACGATCAATTACAGTTTCGCCCGGAGCGCTGTCAGGTAAAGGAATGCACCCTCGACGGCAGAAGCATTACCTACCGCGCCTTTGAGAATATCTCCTATTGCGAAAATCCCGCGGACCCCATTCAAAAGCTGAACCTGTACGCTCCGGAAGCGTACTATCACGGCGGGACATGCAATGGCTACACGCTGAAAACCGCCCCGATCTTTGCCCCCAATACCGTAGGCGGCTATATGCCCGGCCCCACGGATGAGCCGGGGATGAACCCCATGCAGGGGAAGCCCAATTCCGTATTCGAGGCGCTGCACCACGGGTACGTGGTGGTCTGCGCGGGAGTGCGGGGCAGAACCTCCGGCATGCCCAGCAGGGAGCTCTTTACCGGTGGAAGAGTACAGGAGGATGCTCCCGGGACGGAGAAGCTTGTGGGCCGCGCCCCGGCACTGCTGGTGGACATGAAGGCCGCCGTGCGCTACCTGCGCCATAATAAAGAAACCATCCCCGGAGATACGGAGAAGATCATCACGAACGGCACCAGCGCCGGAGGCGCCCTCTCCGCCATGATGGGAGCCACAGGGAACAGCACGGACTACGCCCCCTATCTGCAGGAGATCGGCGCTGCTCAAGAGCGGGATGACATCTTCGCCGCAAGCTGCTACTGCCCGATCCACAATCTGGAGAATGCCGACAGCGCCTATGAGTGGCTCTTCTGGGGCCGCAGCGACTACCACCGGGCGCGGATGGAGGTTCAGAACGGTCAGGTTCGCTTCATCCCCGTGGAGGGGGAAATGACTGAAAAGCAGATTGCGCTCTCCAAGATTCTGAAGGATGCCTTCCCTGCCTACCTGAATTCCCTGGCGCTGACCGCCCCGGACGGCACGCCCCTGACCCTGGACGCGGCGGGGAACGGAAGCTTCCGGGACTACGTAGAGTCCCTTCTGCTTCAGTCGGCAAATTCAGAGCTGGAGACAGGGGACTCCGCTGTGCGGCTGAAGGATCTGGCTGTCCCCGGCAGTCAGGCCGCCGAACAGTCCTATCTGACATTCGAGAACGGGAAGGCTGTGAAGCTCGACTGGGATGGCTTTACAAAAGCCATTACACGGATGAAGTGCACCCCGGCCTTTGACGCGCTGGATCTGAGCAGCCCGGAAAATGAAGAGTTCGGCACACAGGAAATTTTTGCCCAGCATTTTACCTCCTTTTCACAGCAGCACGGTGAAAAGAACGGAACACTGGCAGACCCGGCCATTGTCAGGCTTCTGAATCCCGTTGCGTATATCGACAAGGCAGATACCGCTCTCCACTGGCGTATTCGCCACGGCGCCTACGACCGGGATACCTCTCTGGCAATTCCGGTCATCCTGGCCCTGACGCTGCAGAACAACGGGTACAGCGTAGACTTTGCCCTGCCCTGGGGACTGCCCCACAGCGGCGATTATGATCTGGAAGCCCTATTCTCCTGGATCGACCGGATTTGCAAAGATTGAATTTCGGCAGTACCCTGCTCTGGCTTTTCACCGGGGCGGGTACTGCTGCTGTTTATGTTTATAAGGAGGAGTTATGGATCACCGTACCGATATTTTAGACCTGCGCACCGCGCTGGAGGTCCTGCGTCAGACCCCAGGACAGCTGGTGGAGACGGATGTGGAGGTTGACCCGGAGGCAGAGCTCTCCGGTATTTACCGTTATGTGGGCGCAGGCGGCACCGTAATGCGCCCGACAAAGGTGGACGGGCCCGCCATGGTATTTCACAATATCAAGGGACATCCGGATACCAGCGTTGCCATCGGCGTGCTGGCCAGCCGCCAGCGTGTGGCAAACCTCTTCGGCGTGAAGAAGGAAGAACTGGGGCAGCTGCTGTGCGCCTGTGCCAAGAATCCCATCCAGCCCGTGGTCACCCATGAGCCGCCCCCCTGCCAGAAGGTTGTGCATCTTGCCGCGGACCCGGATTTCGATCTGTTCCGGCTGATACCCGCTCCCACCAATACGCCTGTGGACGCAGGCCCATACATCACTATGGGGATGTGCTACGCCACGCACCCGGACACGGGCTGCTCAGACGTAACCATCCACCGCATGTGCATTCAGGGGAAGGACGAGCTTTCCATCTTCCTGCAGCCGGGCAGCCGCCACATCGGTGCCATGGCGGAGCGGGCAACCGAGCTCGGGAGACCTCTGCCCATCAGCGTTTCCATCGGCGTCGACCCGGCGATTGAGGTAACAGCCTGCTTTGAGCCGCCCACAACTCCGCTGGGCTTCAACGAGCTGAGCATTGCAGGAGCGCTGCGCAGGCGGCCGGTAGAGCTGTGCCCCTGTCTGACTGTGGCGGAAAATGCCATTGCCAATGCGGAGTATGTCATTGAGGGTGAAATTCTGCCGGGCAGCAATCATGTGGTGGAGGACCAAAACAGCCGCACCGGCTTTGCCATGCCGGAGTTCCCCGGCTACAACGGCAGAGCCAGCAGCGAATGCTGGCTGCTGAAGGTGAAGGCGGTAACGCACCGCAGGAAACCCATTATGCAGACCTGCATTGGCCCCAGCGAGGAGCACGTAAACATGGCAGGCATCCCCACCGAGGCCAGCATTCTGAATCTCATTGACAAGGCACTGCCCGGGAAAGTGCTGAACGTCTATTCTCACCGTGCAGGCGGCGGCAAATACATGGCCGTTTTGCAGTGCAAAAAGACGGTTCACACGGACGAAGGGAAGCAGCGTCAGGCTGCGCTTCTGGCATTCAGCGCCTTTCCGGAGCTGAAGCATGTGATTCTTGTTGACGAGGATGTGGATATTTTCGACACCAATGATGTGCTGTGGGCAATGAACACCCGTTTTCAGGGCGATCGGGACATCATTACCATTCCCGGGGTGCGCTGTCACCCCTTAGATCCCAGCGCCGGGCCGGAATACGACCCCTCCATCTTGGATCGGGGCATCAGCTGCAAAACCATTTTCGACTGCACCGTGCCCTTCCACCTGAAGGACCGATTCCACCGGGCGGAATTTATGGATGTGGACGTCCGGCACTGGCTCCCGGATTTTGACCGATGAAGGAGCGGCTGATTGTGGGGATCAGCGGTGCTTCCGGCGCGCCCATTGCCCTCGCGCTGCTGCAGGCACTGAAAAAGACGCCCTATGAGACCCATGTGATTCTCTCCGACGGCGGTGAAATGACCTTCCGTCAGGAATGCCGCATGGAAAAAGAAGAACTTTCCGAGCTTTGTGATGTGCTCTATGACATTCACGACCTGGGGGCAGGCCCGGCCTCCGGCAGCTTCAGGACCGCCGGCATGGTCATCGTGCCCTGCAGCATGAAAACGGCGGCGGGACTTTACAGCGGCTACAGTGATAATCTCCTCCTGCGGGCAGGGGATGTCACCATGAAGGAGGGCAGAAAGCTGGTGCTGGTTCCCCGGGAGTGTCCCCTATCCACCATTCACCTGCGGAATCTGTACGAGCTGAGCCGGATGGGAGCGGTGATTCTGCCGCCCATGATGGGCTACTATTATCATCCCCGAACCATGCAGGACGAAATTGATTTTCTTGTGGGAAAAATTCTGGATCAGTTCGGCGTTGAAGCGCCGAATTTCCACCGCTGGGAGGGAATGACATGATTTTCCGTGCAGAATTTCTCGGCTTTCCCATAATCGCGGCGGGGCAGAGGCTGGACGTTGGCTGGGATATTTCCGTCACCGGCGGCTGCAGCACCCATATCGGCGCGGTCACGCTGGCCGCACCGAATGAGCCGGTGCAGACGATTCAGCGTCCCGGGCATCGGGATGCCTGCATCAGCGCCCGCTGGGCGGAAGTACTGATTGATGCCTGGCAGTGCCCCGTGTGCGTCCGCTGCGGCATTCACTATGACCATGCTGACAAAGAAACGATCGCGCAGATCCTTGCCCTCACCGACAGCCTGCTGGAAAATGTGAAGGGGTTTGTGTAGAGCAAAAAAATGAACGGAAATATCAAGTTGGATCGGGCCGTATAGTGACCGTCACACATGATACTCCGTTCATCAAGAATACAATAACATAGTTGAAACTGACTTTCAAGAGTGTATTTAAATCCCGCCGCAGTGCTCCTCTTTCTTGCCTTTCTTACAGCCCCTATGGCGAGTTTACGGGCGTGCACAGTCCCTTTAACATGAAGAAGCGCAGTATATGCAGTTTCAAATGTGCATACTCCATTATGCTGCGTTGAAAATGTACATCATACGTCAAAAAGGGAGCACTGCTCATAGCGCGGCTGGCGGATTATCTCCACAATAAGCTCCTTTCGGCACTCACGCAGGGGAGACCTTACGATGGATTCGATTGTTCCGGCGGCCTTCAGAATGGCATCAATGCTGACATCCGGAATTTCGCCATCCTCCGCCGGGCACAGTGCCGCGGGATTGGAGAGCCCAAGCCGTTCGCACACGAGCCAGCAGACGGTTTCTGCCTCAAATTCCTGCTGCTCACGGGTCAGACCGGAGTAAAAACGGTCCGGCAGCCATTTTTCTGTATTGTGATTGTGATATATGTGCCCGCAGTACAGCCGCCCCAAGGCATGGATGATCGCTGCGTATTTTTTCGTGACGGACAGCTGCCTGCTTACGGTAATCACATGGCAGGTTTTCAGGCGGCAGATGCCGTCCGGGAGACGCATTTCCTGCACCTGCCCGTCGTCACAGAAGGCAATTTTTTCAATGGAATCGGTGCTGCAGTCCGCAAAATTTACGCAAATTCCCTCTGCCTTCAGATTGTTGACGAGGGCATCCAACGCCGACTTGCGTATTTTTATTTTGACCCGGGCAGGGGAAAGGATGCTTTTCGGCAGCGGTTCCCCAATGGTGTCGCGGTATTCGTACACGAAGGAAACAGGCCCAAAGGGCTGCAGGATGACAAGGGGCCGCGCCCCCGGCTTTACCGTCCGGCCAAACCGCGCCTGCCAGTCCCGGGCGGAGGCCACATACCGGCTCCCCGGCCGCTGGGTATACACAAGCATGGCATTATAGGGTGCGATATGGCGGAATCTTCTTATGAATTTCAGCATTTTTCGGAATTTTTCCACGCTGCGGTAGGAGGCAACATCCTGGTAGAGCCTGTCTATTTCCGGCGTTCTGCTTTGCGGCATTGAGATCAAACCTTTTCATGAGGAGTCCGCGGTACGCGGCGGCTTACAGATATAATAT
>CAVIFH010000034.1:0-11349 GCA_963641615.1 bacterium
CCAAAATCTCTCGATGAATGCCCTTGCCTCATTATGCGGTATTGCCCTAAGACAAGCATCACGGAAATACAGCTTCGGTATTTTCACAAGGTACTGCAGCACATTGCTTGAGTAAGGCTTTAACAGGCCAACTGCCTCCGTGCCCCACAAAATGCCTGGCCTTCAAAATTATGCATCAGTCCATGAGCTCAATTTTTTCATTGACATTTCTCGCGAAATCGTGTATCATCCGTGATAGTTCATCGGAGGGCAATTTGTTCTAAGGAAGCAATAGCCGGATAAGGTGGTAGGCTGAAATGCCTTCGTCTTATCCGGTTTTTAATGTTTGTGGAGGAAAGTTAAATGAAGAGGGAAAACACATTTACCGAAGGCAAAATCATGCAGCCGCTGATTTTATTTGCGCTGCCTGTTCTGCTTGCGCTGTTCCTGCAGGCAATGTACGGTGCGGTAGATCTGCTTGTGGTCGGTAAATTTGGCCAGTCTGCGGATGTTTCCGCGGTATCTACGGGTTCTCAGATTACGACAACTCTTTCAAATCTGGTAAGCAGCTTTGCAATGGGTACCACAATTCTGCTGGGGCAGCAGATCGGCAGTGGAAAAAGAGGAGAGGCGGGCAGGACGGTTGGCACGTCGATTATTCTGTTTGCGGTGATTGCGGCTGTAATGGCAGCTGCGATGATGCTGTTTGCGCCGCAGATATGCAGCATGATGAATGCGCCTGAGGAGGCCTTTCAGCAAACAGTTGCCTATGCGCGGATCTGCGGCGCGGGTATGCCGGCCATTGTCGCCTATAATCTGATCGGGTGTATTTTCCGTGGGCTGGGAGACTCAAAGACACCCCTGATCACAGTCGCCATTGCATGCGTCTGCAACATTGCGGGAGACCTGCTGCTGTGCGCATTTTTTGACATGGGTACAGAGGGCGCAGCCATTGCAACCGTATTTGCCCAGGTGATTAGCGTGATTGCATCCTTCCTGTTTATCAGCAGACGTGAGCTTCCCTTTGACGTAAAGAAAGAGAATTTAAAGATTCACGCGGAAACGGTTCGCCGCGTGGTCGGCTTGGGAATACCGATTGCATTGCAGGAACTGCTGGTCAGCCTTTCTTTCCTGATTGTGCTTGCCATTGTCAATTCCATGGGCCTGGTTGCCTCCGCGGGCGTGGGTGTTGCGGAAAAGGTGTGCGCGTTTATTATGCTGATTTCCTCTGCCTTCATGCAGTCTATGTCTGCGTTTGTTGCGCAGAATTACGGCGCGGGGAAACTGGATCGGGCTCAAAAGGCACTTCACTATGGCATTGCCGTGTCGTTTGCGATCGGCGTTGTCATGTTCCTGATTTCTTTTTACCATGGGAACATCATGGCCGGGATTTTCTCATCTGATGCGGAGGTCGTGAATGCTGCAGTGGATTATCTGCGAGCCTATGCACTTGACTGCATGCTTACCGCAGTTTTCTTCTGCTATGTCGGTTATTTTAACGGCATCGGCAAAACGAAATTTGTAATGATTCAGGGAATTGTCGGCGCCTTAGGCGTGCGTGTACCCGTTTCCTATATTATGAGTCTGCAGTCGGGCTCCGGATTATTCCAGATTGGCCTTGCAACGCCGATTTCTTCTGCCCTGCAGACGATTCTCTGCGTTGGGTATATGCTCTATCTGCGAAAACAGAAAATTGTGTAACAAGCGGAATTTGACATTTGGAAAAAACTATGCTATATTTCTGCCAGTAAGCAACGGCGCTTACCGAGGGGCGTGAATGCCCGCTTGGTAAGCGCTTTTTCGATTGGAGCGGATTTTTTATGTCAGAACTGCATGAGGAATGCGGCGTGTTCGGCGCGTATGCCCGTGAGCCGGAGAACCTTTCAAAGATGGCCTATTATGGGCTGTATGCGCTGCAGCACCGCGGACAGGAGAGCTGCGGCATTGTTGTGTGCGACGATGGTGTATTTACATCGCACCGGGATTTGGGAACTGTAGGCGAGGTATTTCCCCGTGAACGGATTGAGCGTTTCCCACTTGGTACAATGGCCGTTGGCCATGTGCGCTATGGTACCACAGGCGGAAACAATCAGGCGAATTGCCAGCCTGTTGTCGTAAACCACATGAAGGGAAAGCTGGCTTTGGCCCATAATGGCAACCTGAGCAATGCCTATGAGCTGCGTACGGAGCTGGAGCTGGGCGGCGCAATTTTCCACGGGACGAGCGATACGGAAATCATTGCCTATATCATTACACAGCAGAGGCTGAAGACTTCATCCATTGAGCAGGCAGTGTGCTGCGCAATGGATCAGTTGGATGGCGCGTATTCCCTAGTGATCATGTCTGCCGCCAAAATGATTGCAGCCCGTGATCCCCGGGGTTTTCGTCCCCTGTGTTATGGTATGACGGAGAGCGGGACGTATGTGATTGCTTCGGAAAGCTGCGCACTGTCGGCAGTCGGGGCAGAGTTCCAGCGGGATGTTTTGCCGGGTGAGATTATTACCTTCGATGCAAACGGTGTTCATTCGGATCGGTCACACTGCGGCACTCAGCTGCGTCGGAGCTGCATATTTGAGTATATTTATTTTGCACGGCCGGATTCTGTTATTGACGGCGTCAGTGTTCACGAGGCACGCAAAAGTGCAGGAAGACTTCTGGCTCGCAGGCACCCGGTGGATGCAGACATGGTGATCGGTGTTCCGGATTCCGGATTGGATGCGGCCCTTGGCTATGCAGAGGAATCGGGAATCGCCTACGGCATGGGCTTTATTAAAAATAAATATATCGGCAGAACCTTTATTTCTCCCGGGCAGGGTGAACGCATGAATCAGGTGCGAATAAAGCTCAGTCCAATTGTCCATGCGGTGAAGGGAAAACGAATCGTGCTGATTGACGATTCAATTGTGCGCGGAACCACCAGCGGGCAGATTGTAAAGCTGCTGCGAGATGCAGGCGCTGCGGAGATACATATGCGTATTTCCTCGCCGCCGTTTCGGAATCCCTGCTATTACGGCACAGACATCGACTCTCGCGACCGCCTGATTGCCTGCCATAAAACAGTGGATGAGATAGCTGAGACAATTGGCGTAGATTCATTGGGGTATCTGGAGGTGGAGGATCTATCGCAGATGGTCGGAGGCTTCGAATTTTGTCATGCGTGCTTCAGCGGGTGCTATCCGACGCCGATCCCGGAGCATACGCAGAAGGATCGTTTCGAGACAAAGCTGTCCGAAAGAGGGAAGAAGGCGTAGAAAGTCCCAATATTTTGGTTGCGATACTCTGCGCAAAGTGGTATGATGAAGTGCAGATTAGTGAAGGCAGCGATGCATAGTGAAGCAGGTGCAGTCACCGGGGATACTTTCCCGGATGGGGGAATTGAGCTGAATTGTGCGGTATTGCTTCTGCTGCTGAGAGGATGGAGTTCATGAAATCAGAGCGCGCATACCCGAGATTTGTCATTACACAGAAAGGTACCCGCTGGACGGAGCAGGGACACCCGTGGATCTATGCGGACGAGGTGATCCGCGAGGACGGCACATGCGAAAACGGGGATCTTGTGGATGCCGTCAGCGAAAAGGGGAAATATCTTGGCACCGGTTTCCTAAGCCGGCAGAGTAAAATACGTGTGCGGCTGGTTTCACGCAATGCCAACGACCAATTTGACGAGGCGTTCTGGAGAAGACGGATTCAGTATGCATGGGATTACCGAAAGACGGTAATGCCCGGAGATACATCCTGCTGCCGCCTCATCTTTGGAGAGGCGGATGGCTTCCCCGGACTGACCGTTGACAGATATTCTGACATCCTTGTTACGCAGACCCTTTCTGCCGGGATGGAGAGAATAAAAGGCCTTGTTTTTCCGCTTTTGGCGGAGGTGCTGCGCCGGGATGGGGAACATATCAGCGGTATTTTCGAGCGCAATGATGTGGCAATCCGTGAGCTGGAGGGCCTTGAGCAGAATAAAGGCTGGTTTGACATGGGAGAACCATTTCCCAATACTGTTACGGAAATTTGCGAAAACGGGATCTATTATCATGTCGATGTTGAAAACGGTCAGAAAACCGGATTTTTCCTGGATCAGAAGTACAACCGCCTTGCTGTCGCAAGACTGGCGAGGGGCAGAAGAGTGCTGGACTGCTTTACGCACACAGGCTCTTTTGCCTTAAACGCGGCGAGGGGCGGTGCACAGAAGGTAACAGCGGTGGATATATCTGCCTCTGCGATTGAAATGGCGAAGCAAAACGCCGCAAGAAACGGCTTGACAGATCACATGGAGTTTCTCACTGCGGACGTATTTGACCTTTTGCCGGAGATTGCGGTAAAAGGGAAGTCCCCCTACGATTTTATCATATTGGACCCGCCGGCATTTACAAAGTCACGCAGAACGGTTGACCACGCCGAACGGGGATACAAGGAAATCAATCTGCGCGCGATGAAGCTCCTGCCCCGGGGGGGCTACCTTGCGACTGCGTCATGCAGCCACTTTATGCCCTCAGAGCAGTTTGTGCGCATGCTTCGCAGTGCGGCGCTGGATGCGGGTGTAGAGCTTCGACAGATTGAAGCGCGTCAGCAAGCTCCGGATCATCCGATTTTATGGAATGTTCCAGAAACGGATTACTTAAAATTCTATCTTTTTCAGGTTGTCTGATTTTATAATTTTCGTCTTTCACAGAATTCCGTGCATTATTTTCAAAAAAAGTCCTGCCTGCTGCGGTACTCAATTGTATTGCGGCGGGCAGAATTTTTGCTTTTTGCAGTGTGTTATCTGCATGCGGTGATGCTTTGGAAGAACATTAAAATTTCCAAAACATTCCGTGAGTTGTTTTAAATAGATTTTGCTGCTCATTTGACTTATTGCTGAAATTAATGTACAATGAATGTGAAAATTAGGGGTGGTGTTATGCCGGACAGAAAAGAGATTATTGAGGAATTGCTTGCCTATAACGAGGACGAGCGGTTCTACCAGAAAATGCATTATGCCCGCAGTGATCCGGACACGCTCATGTGCTTCCTGCAGCAAATTGACGTCAATCTCCTCCGTTCAAGACGTCTTCTTGTTCCGGAGTATTACTCTGCCGTGATCCCAGAGCTTATTGAGACACGGAATTTGGATGAGCTTACCCTGTTTGATAAAAACAATCCATCAGATGTTATATTATGCAAGCACAACCGTTACTCGCCGGTCATCCCGCACAGGCATACATATTTTGAGCTCCTCTATGTACTTGAGGGCAAGTGCGACCACATTGTAAACGGCGTTAAAACGAAAATTAGAACCGGCGACCTCATTTTTATTGCCCCTGGTATTACCCACGCAATCAGTGTCTTTGACAATACCGTGGTTATTAATATCATTATCAGGAGCTCTTCTTTTTCATCCGTTTTCTTTAATATTCTGCGTTCCGAAAACCTGATTTCTGCCTTTTTCCGAAATGGGATATACGAGCAGAGTAAAGCAGGCTCTCTTGTAATCCACACATGCGGCGACGACGATATTAAAAACAGCATTTTGGATATGTACCACGAACAGAAAAACGGCACCGATTATACAAATCTGATCATCTACTCCATGCTTTGCGTATTTTTCGCAAGGCTGATGCAGGACTATGATGCAAAGGTAGAACTCGTCCTGCCTTTCCCATCCTCGGAAGAGAATGCTGAAGAACAGCGGCTCTTGACTTATATTGCAGATCACTACAATACTGTCACGCTGGATGAGTTGGCCTCCGTTTTTCACTGCTCAAGCTCGCACTGTTCGCGCAACATAAAAAAGTATACGGGTATGACATTCAGTCAGCTTATTAAAAAACACCGATTTTTGAACGCTGAAACGCTTCTTCTTAACACCAATACGCCGATCGACGTCATAAGTCAAATTGTGGGGTATGAAAATCCGGAGTCGTTTATTCGCGTTTTTAAAGGTGAGTACGGCATGACACCAGGAAAATTCCGGCAAAGATAAAGAGGACGGGATGGTTTTTCGCCATCCCGTCTTCTCGCTCATATTCTGTTTGCTTTGTGAATCCATTTCACGTTTTTAAGGTGGAAAGTGAGCCATGTGGAAAACCTGATAAAACTGATTAGCAAGGCTGGAGGCGGATATTGAGACCGCATCAAGACGGCCAACCATAACCGTATCCATCATATTGACGCATTGATTGATGATGCTTTGTATTACAATTGGGATTATCAACAGAAATACTCGCTTGTAAAAGTCCTTCTCGGTTGCGATATATTTTGAAAATCTTGACGCGGTTTTTTCACGTAGCATGGCGTCCCGCTTTCTCTGTAAGGCTCGCTATTTGACACAGAATGCGTTCGGCGCACAAGGCAAGTTCGGCTCGCGTAAGGGCATAGGGGTGATATGGATTCTCAAGTGCATCGAGGATATCGATTACATCCGATGGCATACCGGGCATAGTCAGGTCATTACCCGCTTTTATATTGCCGGCGGCGGACGCACAGGGCCACTTTTCACCGCACTCTCCCATTCCTCCGGTAACGAGCCAGTCTGTCATGGCGATGCCTTTGAAGCCCCACTCATTGCGCAGGACATCCTTCAGAAGGTCGCGCCGATTGCAAGTGTGAACGCCGTTTAGCAGGTTATAGGAGGTCATAAGAAAACCCGGCTGCGCTTTTTTGACGCAGATTTCAAATCCCTTCAGATATATCTCCCGCAGTGCGCGCTCGTTTAAGATGCTGTTTGTAAAAAAACGGTTCGTCTCCTGATTGTTGCAGGCAAAATGCTTCACGGCGACGGTGCGCCCCGGATGCTTTTGAACTCCCATGGTGATTGCAGCTGCCATGTTACCGCTTATGAGCGGGTCCTCTGAATAGTACTCAAAATTCCGACCGCACAGAGGGTTCCTTTGAATGTTCATGGCTGGGGCAAGCCAGACATGAACGCCAAAGCGTTCCATTTCTGCACCGACGATATCACCGCATTCAAAAGCCAATTCGTCGTTCCAGCTCTGGGCGATGCATGTTCCAATAGGTACAGCCGCACAGTATTGATAGAAGTACTCCTCCGCTCCGTCCGCATCGGATGAAGCAGATTTCATTTGAGCCCGTTCCTCCGGCGTATAGATGAGCAGTGCATCGTCATTGGCCGAGGAGCCGCCGCTTGCCACTCCGTCCCGAACGGTATATTTCTGACATAGTCGCAAACCCGCCGGACCATCTGCAAAAACAAGCGCCGGCTGTCCGGGAAGCCGTTCCGTTGTCTCTCCGGCGGCCCCCGCCACCGCTTTGGCGGCGTTTCCGATGATCTCCATAAGGTCGTCGGAATCCGTGTGGCGACCGACACATAGCTGCGCCAGCTCCTCGTCGGAAAGGAATGAAGTAAAATCCGAAATCTCCGTCGGCGCTTGAGAATAGCTTGTTATGCGCGTTTGGACATCAGCGGAGGTTAATGTGAGCGCAGCAGCACAACTGCTTTTCTCATGGGTATATGGGATCGTCCGGTATTTTTCGTCCCGGAAAACGTCGCAGGCACATACGTTTTTATCCCGCTCCGTTATGATTTCCCCTGAGACTTCGATTTTTCCCGAAATTACGGTATTCCTTGAATCTGTTCCCACACGCAGGAAATATGTACCCGCCTCTATCACCCAAGCAGCCTCTTTCTCATCATAGGAGGCCATGGAATCCACAGAAAACGAGAGGGTAAGTGTCTGGTTCTCGCCCGCTGCAAGCTCTCTTGTTTTTTTATACGCAACAAGGCTCTGATACGGCTTGTCGAGCCTCCCCTCGGGCGCGGATAGATAGAGCTGTACCACCTCCCTGCCGCGCCGGTCCCCAATATTTTTCACGGTAACGGGCAGAAGAAACTGTTCGTTGTCATGCATTAACTCAGCAGATTTTACCTCAAAAGAGGTATAACTCAAGCCGCTTCCAAAAGCAAAGGTAGGCTTCTTTCCTTCTGAATCGAACTGTCTGTAGCCCACATAGATCCCCTCGCGGTACTCCGTATCGTTAATTCCTCCAAAATTGGCGGATGAGGCATAATCTGCGATAGAAGCCCATGTCATGGCCAGTTTACCGGAGGGATAGCTTTTCCCAGTCAGAACATCGGCAAGCGCATCTCCCGTTGGTGTACCCAGCTGCCCCATGAGAAGAACGGTTCCAACAGAGCTGACCGGCTCCAGATTGACCAGTCCGCCGACGTTGAGTACGAGCACAAAATGCTTGTATTTCTCATTCAGCGTCAAAATATCTCTGATTTCGGAAGCCGTCAGTTCTATGTCGCCGGGAGCTGCCAGCCTGTCCGCACCTTCTCCGGAATTGCGAGCCAGCACATAGACGGCAGTATCCCCGTCACCTACCAGAGGAAGGTCATACTCCGGCTCAGGCGCTATTTTCCCAAGGGCGAACAACATTGGCGGCACTCCTGCGGCATCGGCCTCGCAACGGAGGGCAGCAAAAAATGCCTCCTTATTCGATGCTGTTACACGGTCGTACCCATCCAGCCATTCCGTGGAGGTGATTATAAAGCCAGCGCTCAAAAGTCCCTCCTCCACAGTTGAAAAATGCCGCACATTTACGTCTCCCGATCCGCCGCCGCCTTTGACGGTGTGGCGCGCTCCATTCCCGAAAAGAGCGATTTTGCCGATATCCTTCAGAGGCAGTGTACCATTATTTTTCAGGAGTACCATGCATTCGGGTGCCATTGTCCTGATTCTTTCTATGTGCGTTCTCTCAAATGCCTGCGGCTCTGGCGTTCTGATTCTGGGTATTTCCATTTTTTTCATCTCCTATTGAGGCATTAGGACGGCTTTTACAGAATATCACGATAGAATTTTGTCGGATCGTATTCGATATGGGTGTCATTGTCGATGACCATTGTCTCCCTGCTCTGCACAGTGAAGGGCGGCCAGTCGAGTTCCTCTGTGGATGGATTTCCCGTCCTGATAAAAGCCGCCCAGCTATGGGCCATAAGTTTGGAAATCTCCTCGCATTCCGGGAACTGCACCACTCTCATCTGAAGGGGAAGATCAGCGGTGTGCCAAGAATAATGCTGCTTCTCCGGATTTCCCGGGAACGGAGCATCATAGGTAACAAAATAATGGTACACGTGGCCAGCCCCCTTCTCCGCTTTTTCAATTGCCTGCCTGAGAGCACCTGCGCATAAAAGCGTACCCATGGATACTGCTTGGAAGAAAATGTGCCTCGGAGTTATGCCCGGTTTCCCATGTTCCTTCATTTGAAGGAGCACATCATCAATGTTCTCTTCTGTCACGCTGAGATTCGCTGCAAAAGGACCACCATCCTCGCTCGACGCCATTTTCAGCATCATCTCTCTCAGTCCTTCCCAACTGAGGTCTTCCGGAGCCGGGGCAAAAACTGCCATTTCCTCCTCTGAACTGCCGACGAGAAGGGGCAGCCATGGGTCGATTTCAGGGTATTTTCCCTCCGGATTACAGGGAATCCAGATGTCATCTCCTACAGGTGAGTAGCCTGTGCCTGATTTCAAAATAGCCTGAACAATATCCTCCGCAGGAATCTCCAGAAGCCTGTCCAGCTGGTCTGTTGGAATTTCAAGTGCCGCAAGGAGCTTCTTTGCTTCTTGGACCGCCATTTCTTTTGTAACTGCTCCCGGCGCACCGGAGCCGCTTTCCACAATTGCCTTATTGAATAGGCCTCTTGCGGATTCCATGGTCAAAAGCGTATTCACCTTCTGCCCGCCTCCGCTTTCGCCCATGATGGTCACGTTGGCTGGATCTCCGCCGAAGGATTTTATGTTATCGCGCACCCACTCAAGAGCCAGCACACAATCCAGCATGCCTGCGGCACCGCTGTCTCTGTACTTCGGATCGAAATCCCCAAGATACAACGCGCCAAAAGCATTGATTCTGTGGTTGATGCCGACGATCACGATGTCTTCTTCATCTGCCCATAAATCTGCGCCCAAAGTCAGAGATCCGGAACCCGACATAAAGCCGCCGCCGTGAATATAGACTACAACCGGTCTTTTCCTTTCATCCAATCCCGGAGTCAGCACATTCAGCACCAGGCAGTTTTCGCTCATCACTTCGTCCTTGATGCCCAGTTCCTCGGGACGGCTGCCGCTGAAATACTTCCCGAGAGAATTTGATTCTGTGGAAATGCTGCCTGTGAGCTGCATGGCAACAGGCCCGTTTTTTGTGCAGTCTCTGATGCCTTCCCAGTCAGAAGCGGGTACAGGCGCCTGAAACCGCCTTTTTCCGTCGCAGTTTCCTCCATAGGGAATGCCGCGAAAAACCGCAACTCCTCTCCGATTTTCTCCTATTATTTTCCCGTGGGTCGTCATTACAATGGGATTACTATCTTTCACGCTTGCAAACATTTTCTGTTTCCTTTCTGTAATTAACTATGTCCTGCCGGGTCATGCTTCAGCGTTAAGCGCCTCCGCTCTTGCCATAATCTTTGAAAGATAATTATTGGTTTTTTGAAGAATGATCTCCGGGGAACCCTCCGCCTCGATAACACCGTTGTTGAGCACGATGACGTGATCGGCGTGCTTTATGGTCTTGATGTGGTGGGCAATGATCACGCAGGTTCTGTTCTCAAACAGGCTGCCTATAGCCTTGGTCACATCCTTTTCGCGCTTGGCATCAAGGCTGCTGGTAGCTTCATCAAGCAGGATATAGTCCCGTTTGTTCAGCATAGCTCTCGCGATGGCAATGCACTGCTTCTGCCCTCCGGAGAAATTTTCTCCACCGGCCGCAACCTCCGTATCAAATCCATTGGGAAGTTCTTTTATGAAATCCCACGAATGGGAGAGTACCGCCGCACTCATAAGCTCTTCCTCAGAAACCCCGTCCGTTCTTCCGTAACACATATTCTCCCGAATGGTTCCGGCAAGAAGCGGTGCGCCCTGAGAAACAGCGGTAAATCGTCTTCTCCATGCATTCAGATTATAATTTCTTACATTCTCTGTTCCGTACTGTATTTCCCCGTCATTCGGCTCATAAAGACGTTCTATAAGATTAAAGGTTGTGGACTTGCCTGAGCCGTTACCGCCTACAATAGCTGTGACCTTGTTTTTGGGAATGGTGAAGCTGACATCCTTTAAAATGGGCCTGTCAGTATAGGAGAAATTCACTCCGACGAATTTGATATCTTCCTCATCCTCCGGAATATTCGCACCAGATGAGATATCTTCTTCTTTGTTCTTGAGCGCGTGCGTGATTCGGGCCAGAGCGCCGCTGGTGCCGTTAAAGGTTCCTGCGTTTGTGATTATGTTGGTGAAAACGGTGCGGACGCTGCCATAAAGAGTACTGAAACTGACCACGACACCAAGCGATATTTTCCCCTCAATAACCATCGCCGCTCCGAGAATGAAGGGAATAGCAATAGACAGCATTTGGAATACAGTGTCCAGAACCGTGC
>CAVIFH010000035.1:0-11344 GCA_963641615.1 bacterium
GTATCTGATGTTGGAATCACTGCCGGTGCGTCGACTCCGGCGTGGATTATAAAGGAGGTCAACAAGACTATGAGCGAAATTAACAATGTTGAGGCTGTGCAGGAGGAGAACTTTGCAGATCTTCTTGAGCAGTCCATCAAGACTTTAAATACAGGAGATAAGGTCGTTGGAACCGTTACCGGGATCAGCAATACCGAGGTTCAGGTTGATTTAGGCACCAAGCACGCCGGCTATATTCCTTATGATGAAGTCAGCACAGACGCTTCCGTCAAGCCGGAGGATGTTCTGAAGGTCGGCGACGAGATTGAGGTTTTTGTCGTTCGCGTCAACGATCAGGAGGGCACTGTGCAGCTTTCCAAGAAGAAGCTGGACGGCCTGAAGGTCTGGGACGAAATGGCAAAGTATGTTGAAGAGAAGACCACCATTGATGCCACCATTACCGAGGAGAACAAGGGCGGTCTGGTTGCCAATGTAAAGGGCATCCGTGTATTTATCCCTGCTTCTCAGTCCGGCATTGCCAAAGGCGGCGATATGTCCGTGCTGGTAGGCAAGCCCGTGCAGATCAAGATTACCGAGGTCAACCGTGCCCGCCGCCGTGCAATCGGCTCCATTCGGGCCGTTTCCTCCGAGCAGCGCAAGGCCGCTCAGGAGAAGATCTGGAGCGAGATCGAAGTCGGCAAGAAGTATCACGGCACCGTAAAGTCCCTGACATCCTATGGTGCATTCGTTGATATCGGCGGTGTCGACGGAATGGTGCATGTATCCGAGCTGAGCTGGAACCGCATCAAGAATCCGGCTGAGGTTGTGAAGGTTGGGGACGAAATCGACGTTTACGTCATTTCCTTTGACCCCGAGAAGCATAAGATCTCCCTCGGCTACAAGACCGATGAGATGAATCCTTGGAACCAGTTCATGAGCAAGTACAGCGTGGGCGATGTCGTAGAAGCAAAGGTTGTCAAGCTGATGACCTTCGGTGCTTTCGCTGAGATCATCCCCGGCGTAGACGGACTGATTCACATTTCCCAGATTTCCGACCGCCGCATCGGCAAGCCGGAGGATGTCCTGTCCGAGGGTCAGGTTGTCCAGGTTAAGATCACCGACATTGCAGAAAACAAGCGCATTTCTCTGTCCATCCGTGCTCTGCTTGAGCAGAACCCCGAGGACGCTGAGTAATCTTTGTCTGAAAGTGCACCGGGGCAGTTTGTCTGTCCCGGTGTTTTTTATAAGGCGGTGCCTCGCCATTCGCTGCTGACATTTGTCTTCCCATGAGGTATTGCCGCAATCAATTTAAGAAAGCAGGGTCAAACATGGTTAAGCACATTGTACTGTATAATTTAAAAGATGGCGTTGAAAAGGACTCCACCGTTAAAATGATCGCATCTGTCCTAGAGCCCCTCGTGGGGAAAATTCCCGGTCTGCTGCACTTGGAAATCCGCAGAACCTACAACGGCATGGACTACGCCCTTTACTCCGAATTTGAAAGCAAAGAAGCTCTTGCCGCCTATGCACAGCATCCGCTCCATCTGGAGGCAAAAACCCACTTCTTCCACCTGCTGGATACACGCGTAGCCGCCGACTACGAAGCCTGAGGAGCTGTAAAATGAAAGCAATTGTTACCGTTGTCGGGCAGGACCGCGTAGGCATTATCGCCGCCGTCTGCTCAAAGCTGGCTGAATACAATGTAAATATTCTGGATATCAGCCAGACAGTTATGCAGGGATATTTTACCATGATGATGTCTGCTGAAATTTCTGAATGCAGCATTCCCCTGGCTGAACTTGCAAAGCAGATGGAAGCGCTGGGGCAAACACTGGGGCTGTCCATCCACGTCCAAAGGACGGATATTTTTCAGGCAATGCACCGAATCTGAGGAACTGTCATGCTGAATCAAAAGGATATTTTAGAAACCCAGGCAATGATTGAGCAGCAGCATCTCGATATCCGCACCATCACCATGGGGATCAGTCTTCTGGACTGCTGTGATCCGGATATTACCGTCTGCTGCGATAAAATCTATGATAAAATTACCCGTCTTGCCAAAAATCTCGTTTCCGTCGGCAATGAAATTGAAGCGGAATTCGGCATTCCCATTGTAAATAAACGCATTTCCGTGACGCCCATTGCACTGGTTGCCGGATCGTGCAATGCGGACTCCTATGTAGAGATTGCGAAAACGCTGGACCGGGCCGCAAAGAAATGCGGTGTAAACTTCATCGGCGGCTTCTCTGCCCTGGTTCAAAAAGGAGCTACCACCGGCGACTGGAAGCTGATACGCTCCATTCCGGAGGCCATGGCCGCTACCGAGCGGGTATGCGCAAGCGTCAATGTCGGCTCCACCAAGGCAGGCATTAATATGGATGCCGTATCCGAAATGGGCAGAATTATTAAAAGGACCGCGGAGCTGACCGCTGACGACGGCTGCATGGGGTGCGCCAAGCTTGTCGTTTTCGCGAATGCGGTGGAAGACAATCCCTTTATGGCAGGCGCCTTTCACGGCGTCGGTGAGCCGGAGTGCGTCCTGAATGTGGGTGTATCCGGCCCGGGTGTCGTGTACCACGCATTGCAGCAGGTAAAGGGACAGCCCTTCGATGTCGTCGCCGAAACCATTAAGAAGACTGCCTTTCAGGTTACGCGGATGGGGCAGCTGGTAGGTGTGGAAGCATCCAAGCGGCTGGGCATTCCCTTCGGAATCGTAGACCTGAGCCTTGCGCCGACGCCTGCCATTGGAGACAGTGTCGCGCGGATTTTGGAGGAAATGGGGCTGGAGGTGTGCGGCACCCACGGAACAACCGCGGCATTGGCTCTGCTGAACGACGCCGTAAAGAAAGGCGGCGTAATGGCCTCCAACCACGTAGGCGGACTTTCCGGTGCCTTTATCCCCGTATCCGAGGATGAGGGAATGATCGCCGCCGCACAATGCGGAACACTTGCAATCGACAAGCTGGAGGCAATGACATGCGTCTGCTCCGTTGGTCTTGATATGATCGCCGTACCGGGAGAAACCAGCGCCGCTACCATTTCCGCCATTATCGCAGACGAGGCCGCCATCGGCATGGTGAACACCAAAACAACTGCCGTGCGCATCATCCCCGCTCTTGGCAAAAAGGTAGGCGACTGCGTGGAGCTGGGCGGACTGCTTGGCAGTGCTCCGGTTATGCCTGTGCATACCGAAAGCAGTGAAGCCTTCGTTGCCCGAGGCGGGCGCATTCCTGCCCCGCTGCAGAGCCTGAAAAACTAAGGGCAGCACACAAGCAAAAAGTACATTTTTTAACCGTTCCGAATAAAAAGAGGTGGTGTACGCTATGATTCTGTCTTCCGCTTTGCAGTCAGCAAATCAGCCTGATTATGTCGCGCTGGCAATGGTATTGGCTTTCGCCGCTGAAGTATCACCGCGCAGCGACAGGCAGTCTGCGCAGACCAAATAACGCTTACTGAGGTAATACGATGGAAATTTTATATCAGAATCTGTTGGCCTTTGACCGCTATGACCTGATCATGATCGGCATCGGATGCCTGCTGTTTACCTTGCCATTGCAAAAGAGATGGAGCCATCCCTGCTTCTGCCCATGGGTTTCGGAACGATCCTCGTAAATATTCCCTTTTCGGACGCATTGACAGGCCCAATTGCTTCCCTGTACAATGCCGGCATTGCGAATGAGCTTTTTCCGCTGCTTCTGTTTATCGGTATCGGGGCAATGATTGACTTTGGTCCCCTGCTGACGAATCCGAAGCTGATGCTTTTCGGCGCAGCGGCCCAATTTGGAATTTTCTTCACACTGTGTATGGCAAGCATGTTCTTTCCGGATTTTCGGGATTACTTTTCCATTGCCATTATCGGTGCCGCAGACGGACCTACGTCCATAGCCGTTGCAAACAAGCTGGGCTCCAGCTATGTGGGTGCCATCACTGTGGCAGCCTATTCCTATATGGCGCTTGTTCCGGTCATCCAGCCCCCTGTTATCAAGCTGCTGACCACCCGGAAGGAACGCCTGATCCGGATGCCCTATGAGCAGAAGGCTCTGTCCAAGCGCACCCGCATTCTTTTCCCCATCATCATTACATTGCTAGCCTCTGCCATAATCCCCCAGGCCACGGCACTGATTGGTTTTCTTATGTTCGGCAATCTGATTCGGGAGTGTGGCGTGCTCAACTCTCTGTCTGACACAGCCCAGAATGTCCTAGCCAATCTGATTACAATATTCCTTGGGATTTCCGTTTCATTCAACATGACAGCCGACAAATTCCTGCGTGTAGATACACTGCTGATCATGAGCCTTGGACTCGTCGCCTTTGTCGCAGACACTGCCGGAGGAATCCTGTTTGCCAAATTCCTGAATCTTTTCCTGAAGGACAAGGTAAATCCTATGATCGGCGCGGCAGGTATTTCCGCTTTTCCCATGTCCGGACGGATCGTGCATAAAATGGCACTGGAGGAGGATCCGCAGAACTTCCTGCTGATGCACTCCATCGGCGTCAATGTTTCCGGACAGATTGCTTCCGTCATCGCGGGCGGAATTATTCTGAATATTGCAGCCAAACTGATGGGAGGTTAAAGCATATGCCCTTTCTTGCAAGCAGCGCAGTCCAGCTGGAGTTTCACCCCATGGCCTTTGTGGAAAATCTGAAATACATGGGTATCGGAATGCTGGTAATTTTTGCTGTCATCGGCATTATCATTCTGGCAACCAAGCTGGTTAATTTTCTGTTCTCTGAATAGGCTTGAATTGAACGTTAAAAATGCCCTCATCCCGTTTTGAACGAGATGAGGGCGATTTTTTTCAGTGAGCGCCGCAGATAAACGCAGCGCTTGCTGCCTTAATTCAGCCAGTTTTTCTCAGTAATGATGCAGTCATGGCCGTGAATTCTGATTTTGTCCCCAACCTTCAGAGCACCCTTCTTTGCCAGAATGTAGCCGTTGTTGACTTCCTTCACATAGGAATAGACCAGCTTGGAGACCCGGCCGATCTCCTCTTCCTCGGAGTCGATAAACACCGCCTCACCGGGGCCGCCATACTGCTTGGAGCGGATATAGTAGTCATCATCCAGCACTTCAAAGCCGACCATTTCGCGGGCAGGGCCATTCTCCTTCACTTTCAGAAGGGCTTCCCTGCCGATGAAATCCTTGTCCCACTTGATGTTTTTATCCAGGCCAACCTCAATGGGGTTGGTGTGGGCAAGATCCCGCATATAGAAGATACCGGCCTCCGTAGGCAGCGTCCATGCCATGATCTGGAACTCCGTCACGCGTCTGCCGCCGTTCTTCACGACCTCTGCGTCTACCAGCTTTTCGATGGCTTCCAGATCATCCGGAGACATGTAGATTTCGTAGCCCCACTTTTCGCCGGTGTAGCCGCCCCGGTTGATTTTTACCGGAATGCCGCTGATTTCATTGTCCCGGATTTCAAAGAACTTCTGATCCTCTACAGAAGCTGCGCACAGCGTTTCCAGAACAGCCTTGGACTTTGGGCCCTGAACCGCCAGCATCTGCCAATCCTCGGTGATCTCGCTCCACTCCACATCAAAATCGCCCTGATGGAAGTACCACCAGTCGTCGGCCTTGGTGGCATAGAGGGTGGAAACCCAATATGTATCCTCGGACACGTGCATGATAACCACATCGTCGATGATCTCCCCCTGCTCATTCAGCATGGTGGTATAGCGGTCACGCCCGACGGCCAGGGATGCAATGTTTCCGGTATACATATAATCCAGGAAGGGCACCACATCGGGGCCGGTGATTTCCAGAAGCTGGTGGGTCCAGAAGTACCAGCCCACATGGTTTCTCACGGCCATGTGCTCACTGCGCTTCATATCATCATACTTGAAGATATTTTTATTCATGACGCTTCCTCCCTCTGTTACGCGAATTTATCGATTTTCTTGGCAATCTTAATGCGCATCTTCTTTGCGGGGGAATCCTCCTCCCAGCAGGACCACTGCGCATTGATCAGCGTCTTGGACATGCCGTACCACATCGCCAGGTGTGCCTCGGGCACATCCTTGGTGCCGGTGATTTCCAGGCCGCCCCGGTCAATGACCAGGATGCACTCTCTCTCGTTAAAGGCCTCCACTTCGTAGGCACATACCAGCGACTGCAGCTGGACCTCAATCAGGCCTGCCAGCAGGCGGCCGTCCTCGCCGATGGAATTGGGAACTCCCATCCAGTCCCGCAGGGCTTTGATGGCGTACCGCTCGCCGAACATGGCCTTGCCCGCGGCCTCCAGTACACAGCGGAGGATATGGTCTGCCTGCTCCCGGGTCACAATTCCCCGCTTGACGGTTTCCGCAATGGCGGGAAGAATATAAAGAGATGCCGCCGTAGACAGGTTCATCATCTGATTGGAGGAATCCGTCTCATTGTTGGTTCCGTTTACAAAGTGATAATTGCACTCTTCCCGGAACATCATGGAGTCCTCTACGGTATCCTCTTCCTGCGTATATTTCTTATAGTCATCGGTAACGGCGGGTCCGAAGCTCTCCCACAGCTCGTGGGCGGGAGCGGGGTATTTCTCCCGGTTCTCAGCGATGATCCGGCAGTGCCGGTCGCCGCAGCCCTTGGCCTCCACCATCATATAGTCCAGTGTCGGGCCCTCCGGACGGCGCTCGGAGGCAGCCTTTGCCTGCCCCTGCAGAGACATGGTGGTAGTCCGGCAAAGCTCAGAGCCGACGATATCCCAGTCGCACACGTCCAGCTCCTTTTCGCAGCGATAGGTGCCGAAATCCTGGCAGCGTCCGCACATCAAAAGAGCATCGTCGCCCTTGTCGCCGATCAGTGCCCCGGGGTATTCGCCGCACATGAAGGGATGAATGCCGAAGCCATCGTCATTTCCGTAATATTTGCCGGTTACATACTGCCGCTGGAAGCCATCCTCGCACATCAGCTGTGCCCGCTCACGGTAATCAGGGATCATAATGCGCAGTGCCTGCTGCGTCGCCGCGGAAAGGACGGATTCAAAACGGCTGATGTAATGCATAGCCTCATAATAGCTGATGAGCTTGTTCCAAGGCGTCTGGACGGCTACGTACTGTTTGATATTGGCCCCGACACCGGAATCCTGGGGAATTCTCGCGTCAATTTTCCTGCTCATGTAAAAGCTCCTTTCTTACGCCTCGGGTGGATATTGTTCAATGGCCGGCTGAAAGCGGAAAATATTATGGCTGGCACCGGAGTCGGCTACGACACACTCGCCTGTAATGCCGTCGCCCATCGGGGTGGCCAAGGCATAGGCAATGATTGCCACTTCATCAACCGGCTGCTGGCCGTCGGTCTGCCAGACCATCAGCTCGTCATAAAATTCATCCTGCTTTTCCTCCGGCAGCAGCTCGGAGGCTAGGTTTCCGGCAGCGCCGGGGGTAACCATGCCGCCGGGGGCCACCGCGTTGACCATGATCCCGTAGCGCTTCAGCTCCTTGGCTGCCTGGGTCGCCAAAGCCACCACTGCGCCCTTGCTGGCAGCATAATGGGAATAGCCGCCAAAAACAGGATAGGGCATCCACGGGCTATTGGAGGCAATGAGCACCATTTTTCCGGGTACCTGATGATCGATCATGTAACGGCTGACATACTTCACCAGGTAAAAAGCACCATTTACATTGGTATCCATAACCCGCTCCAGATCCTCTCTGGGAAGGTCACACAGGTGGGCATAATTCCAGGTAGCCGCGGAATTGATGAGAATATCCAATGTACCGAAGGTCTCAACGGTGAAGTCCACCAGCTTCGCCACCTGCTCCTCCTCGCGGACATCACAGAAGCAGAATCTGACGGAATCGCCAAAGCCGCACTTCTGCAGCAAATCGATTGCTGCATCCTCTTCGACTGCAGAATTGGACGCAATGACGACCTTCGCGCCGCCCTGAAGCAGCCGGTAGGCAATGTCAAAGCCAAGCCCGGAGCTGCCCCCGGGAACCAAAGCAACCTTTCCTTTCACGCTGAACATATCCTCCAGAGGTCTTGCCACCCGGATATACCCCTCCAGCATTGCCTTATCATTTGGTTGAAACGCCATATAGAATCCTTCTTTCCAAATCGCCCGTCAATTTGACCGGCGAAAAATATTTGTTTGCGTTCCTCGGGATTGAACACCATGCTTATTGTAGCGTAAGAGTCATGACGTGAATATCCACAAAGAGCAGAGAAATGATTCTGATTTTCTCTGCATTTTGACGGTCTTTCCATTGACAGTTTCAGGCAAACCTCATATAATGGGAGCAAAGCAGAAAGGAGGGCACCGCAAATGATGCTCAATGCGGATATCGTCTTCGCCGGATTGAAAGCGAGCTATCCCGTCACAATGACGGGACCAAAAAGCACACAGATGACGATTCCCAGACCGGAGCTGTACCTGGATAATGAGGTGACCTTTTATGCGGATCATCTGTATCTGGCCACAATTGACCACCTGCCGGTACGCCCCCAAATTCAGAAAAATGCCGTGATCGTCGTCATCGGAGAAGGCGCCAAGCTCTTTCATTACCGGAATCAGTGCTGCCTGATCGTCATTCAGGGGGATGCTGACTTTTTTGAAGTAAACCGCAGCCTCTGCCGGATCTTTGACCGGTACTGCGAGTGGGAAAAGCAGTTGTTTGACATCTTTCTTGACACCGCGGATCTGCAAAAAATTGTGGACTGCAGTGAGCCCCTGTTCGGCTGCTCCATTTTTGTGCTGGATGCCGCCTTCCGTTACATCACGAAGGCAGAAAACAGGCTGGAGCCGGAACAAATCGGCGCGTATTTAACGGAATTCGATCTTCGAACAGAGAAAAAAGGCGCATTTCTGCTGAAATTTGAGGACAGGGAATATCTGTGCGTAAATTTATTTGACGCAAACGGCACCTACATCGGCTGTGTCTATTTCAGCGGAAAGGAACAATTCAGTGAAGCGGACTTTACCCTTGCGGAATTTCTGGCCCGCATGATTGAAAAGTCCATTGAGCGGGATCCGTCTATCCTGAGCAGTGAGCAGTCCGTCCTGAAAACCGCCTTTGCCAATCTGGTAAGCGGCTATCCCCTTACCGCAAATCAGAAATGGACGCTGAATCTCTCTCAGGACAGCCGGCACTTCCTGTGCATCACACAGCACTGCGCCAACCGCGCTTCACGCCTCCCCCGGAATTATATCTGCAGCGCATTCGAGCGGGAATTTTCGGAATCCTATGCCTTTCCGAAGAAAAATACCATTGTCTGCTTTCTGAATGTGGCCCCATTGGAAGACAAGCAGGGAGAATATTACGCATCGCTCAACCGCCGCATGGGCAAATTTCTGCAGGAAACAAATGGTGTAGCCGGCATCAGCAATGCATTCTCTGACCCCTACGGCGCACGCATCGCCTATATACAGGCAGAGGCCGCCATTGAAAACGGAAGGATCACCAATCCGGATACCAAGCTGTACTATTTTAAGACCTACGCACTGCTCAGCATGGTTATCAATTCCATGGGCAGCCTGCCGGCGGAGGCCTATTTCACGGAGCGGCTGCAGAATCTGATCAAGCACGATAAGACAGGCCCCATCTCCTACCTGGAGACCCTGCGGGTGTTTCTGCAGTCAAGCATGTCTTATTCTCAGGCAGCTGAAGAGCTGTATGTCCACCGCAGCACCGTCGTAGACAGAATCAGCCGGATTGAACGGGAGCTGGATATCAGCCTGAAGGACCCCGATACCCGCCTCCAATTGGAAATTATTCTGAAGGCCATGGAAATCAAGGACATGGTCCACAACGCAAAGGAAGCCGCCGCGGAGTAACAGTTCCGCGGCGGCCGCTTTATGCAGTATTTCGAAAAATACCCTCTCCCCTATCTGGGCTCCGGTCATCCCCTCCCGATCAGCGGGAGCACTTCTTCAGATCCTCATCGATCTGATCGGCAAGCTTCGCAACCTCAGCGGATTCCGGGTAAGACAGCAGCTTCCGATAGGTCAGTGCGCCAACCAGCTTCATACGGGGGTCCGTGCTGCTGCCGGGCGCGTACTTCTCCATAACCGCTTTTCCCTCAGGGCTGCGCATAATATCGCGAATCTTAGAATCCAGAGACAGTGCCATAATTGTATCCTCCTTAAAAATCGTTATCATAAGTTTTCGGTCATTCTTTCCCGAGAATTGAACCAATTGAAGTCTAGCATATTTTCGCATTTTGCAAAATCCACAAAACAGCGCTTATTTTGTCTTCAAAATACGACACAATAACAGTCTCTGTACGGGCATAACCGGCTCCACCGCTGTGACAATGCGCTTCATTTCAAAGATACATCTGATGGAATCCGGCTGATTCTGATTTTCTTCAGTTATAATTGATAGTATGCAGCAGGCATGGTAAAAAGCTGTATATTCAGGTCACTTATCTGCTGGCATCGGAGGAAACGATTAACTGCGAGTTTGACGCGTACGATCACATTTTCGATACACCGGTCATTCTTATAAAAACAATTATTCCTTCACCGCGCCGGCTGTCATTCCGGAAATTAAGAATTTTTTTTAGGGCAATACCGCATAATGAGGCAAGGGCATTCATCGAGAGATTTTGTCTCAAGACAAAGTTCAGAAAACGAAGGAATACTGGGGGTGTAGTTTAAGGATGTAATCGACATTTCCGAGCATCAAACTTGTTTCAACTAAACTTATCTGAAATTTCTTGTCGAGCTTTGCGCCTTATCAGTTATAACTTATGAATTTGCAATTTCACCATTGAGATTCACCTGTAAGTGTGCTATACTATAGTCGGCCACGGAAAGGAGGCAAAGCCTTATGATCAAACGCGAACTGTATATGAGCCGTATCCGTCCGTTTATCGGAACGGAGTTGATCAAAGTCATGACCGGTATTCGCCGCTGCGGAAAGTCGGTCATGTTGGAGCTGATCAAGCAGGAACTCACGGAGTCCGGTGTCAGCCCGATGCAATTTATCTCTATTAACTTTGAAGATATGAGCTATTCCCACCTGCAAACCGCGCAGGCTTTGCATGACGAGATCACCACAAAAGCCGCAGAAATAAAGGGCAAGGTTTATCTGTTTTTTGATGAAATACAAGAGGTCAAGGACTGGGAGAAGTGCATCAACTCTCTCCGTGTTTCTCTGGATTGTGACATCTATATCACCGGTTCCAATGCAAAGCTGCTGTCCGGTGAACTTGCGACTTATTTGGGCGGTCGGTATGTGGAGTTTGTGATCTATCCGTTCTCATTCGGAGAGTTCATGGAGCTGTACCGTTCGGTTGCTCCCGATGCGTCTATCCAGCAGTGTTTCCAAAAGTACCTGCTTGCCGGAGGTATGCCCTACCTCGCAAACCTCCGCTATGCGGATGCTCCGTCCAAGCAATATCTTAATGACCTGTTCAACTCTGTCCAAC
>CAVIFH010000036.1:0-11311 GCA_963641615.1 bacterium
TGACGGTGCGCCCACTGGATGAACAGGGCAAGTGGCAGTACAAGACCGAGAAGGAATATCTCTGCATGAAAAACGGCGAGGAACGCGGTTTTACTGCCGCTGAGTTCCGGACGGCACAGAACGAGGGTTGGGAGAAACAATATCCCTACAAGGTCGGCAAAAAGAAGGTGTATATGACGCCGTCTGCTGCCGAGGCGCAGGGATTTGTTCGGGCTGACAAGCATCCCCAAAGTACCCGCTACGGCAGACAGAATCCCATCTCCGAACGTTGGAACAGCGAGGAACAGCTTGTGGCATGGCGGGCGGCATGGGCTGACGTGTCCAACCGTTATATGGAACGTGCCGGGCGGGAGGAACGCATTGACCACCGCAGCAACGCCGCACGGGGATTGGATGAGATTCCCACCATCCATGAAGGAGTGGCAGCGCAGGCATTGGAGCGCAAGGGAATCATCTCCAACCGCTGCGAAATCAACCGGCAGATCAGGGCAGACAATGCACTGCTGCGGGAGTTGAAAGCTGAAATCAAAAAACTGGCCGCACTGGTCGTCCGTACTGTTCCCGCTATTGCGGAGGGACTGGAAAAGCTGCGCAGTCGTGTGCTGGTCTTCTGCTATCAGCTCTCTCATATTCGCGGCGGCAAAGCGCATATTCAAAAATCCCTTGCCGTATGGAAGCCGGAGCTGGAGCGTTACACCGGTCTGGTGCAGCAGATCAAGGAAAAGAGCAAGGAGTGCAAGGCGTTGGTTGCTGAGAAAAAGGAATTGCCAATATATCATGTGAAACGCCACAAGGTGTTGGCTGTCCGCATTGCAGAGTTGACAGAAGATTTAGAGGAACTGCGATCCGAGAAGGCGCTCCTTTTGCAAAAATTTGAGTATGCGGAGGATGCAGGCGCAGAGGCATGCCGCAAGGATATTGCCACCATGGAGGCCGGACTGAAAAAGCTGGATACACAGGAACAGAAATATTCCGTTGAACTGGATAAGGTTTTGACCGAATACGCAGAACTGAAAGCGCAGGCTGTGGACATTGACCCGGTGGAGCTATATGAAGCGCGGCAGGCTATTCGCCCCGTGCAGGAAAAGGCGGCGGAAAAGCAATTAGAGGACACCATGCACGAGGAGCCTTCCCTTGTTATGCTGCTCAGCGCCAAGCAGGAAACACCCCGACTGCTCGGAGAGGAGGCAGAAGAACGGCAGATGCGCCAACTCATTATGCACAGAAAGCAGGATCAGCATCGAAATCCTCACAGCAAACGAAACAGAAATGACCCTGAGCGGTAACGGAAAAGGCGGCGGCTCATACGAGTCGCCGCCTTTATACACGGGATATATTGCTGATTGCTGCGCAAGCAGGATTATTGCAGATACCCCTCTCGGGCCTTCACGCCGAAGTGGGCTTCCAGCCGGTGCATCTGGTCGTCGGTAATGGTATTGAGCATGGGCAGGTGGGCGATCTTCATGTAAATTTCCGCTGCCTTTTCGGCGGTTTCGATCAAGCCGAAGGTTTCGTCGAGATTCTTTCCTGCACCGTAGATGCCGTGCTGCGCCCAGACGACAAGGCGGGCGGTCTGCATCTTTTCCGCTGTGGCCTCGCCGATCTCATTGGTGCCGCAGAGCATCCACGGCAGGACGTTCACACCGTCCGGGAACACCACGATGCACTCGGTACACATCTGCCAGAGGGTACGCGTGAACGCCTTTTCCTCCAAGCTGTGGACATAGGTCATCGCCAGCAGATTTACTGGGTGGCAGTGCATGACCACGCGGTTTTCGGGGTCGATTTCGAGCCGTGCGGCATGGCTCATCATGTGGGCGGGGAACTCGGAGGTGAATTTGCCGCCGCCCTCATAGCCCCACAGAAGCTGCGCCGTCTTGCCGCCGTTTGTCAGGCGCACAAGCCCGAGGTTCACCTCCGGAGCGTACCGGACATTCTTGAAATACTTGCCCGTGCCGGTGACGAGGAAGCATTTGCCGTTCAGCTCCGGGCAGGAAAAGCCCGTTGAAATCTCCCGCAGAACCGTGCCGTCCACATAGTCGGCTACTTCGCCCTCCTCCAGCAGCAGACTGACATTGCCGCCGTTGCGCTCGTCCCAGCCGTGGTCATACATATTCGTTACGGTGCGGATCATCTCTGTCATCCACGGGGCGGTCAGAATATCCTTCATGCTCTCGCCTCCAAGACCTTCTTTTCATAGTCGTGCACCATGGACAGCCATGCGCCGTCCTCCGGCACGCCGCTTCTGCGGCAATACTCTGCCCAGACCTCACCGAAGGGCATGGTTTTCAGCTCCTCCTGCCGTACCAGCAGGCCGGTGAAATCGCCCGCATCCTGCTCGGCGGTCATGTCAGGCGTCAGCAGTGCATTCAGCAGCGCCTTTTGCACATTGCGATAGCCTGTGACCCATGCGGCGATGCGGTTGACGGAGGCGTCGAAGTAATCCAGCGCCATATGCACACGCCCGTCCAAGCCGCCGCAGCGGACGATCTCCTTGCAGATTTCCTTTGTCTCGTCGTCGAACAGCACCACATGGTCGCTGTCCCAGCGCACCGGGCGGGTGATGTGCAGGGCAATCTCCGGGAAGAAGGTCAGCAGCGCCGGAATTTTATCGCTGACCACCTCGGTGGGATGATAGTGGCCGTTGTCCATGAGCGGGATGCACTTATCCCTGTTCATGGCAGCGTAGCTCAGGGCAAATTCCGCGCTGCCCACGGTGTAGCTCTCCACGCCGATGCCGAAGACCTTGCTCTCCACGCAGGGCTTGACCTTGGTAAAGTCAAAGGGCTCCGAGAGAATTTCGTCGATGGATTGCTTGTAGCGCAGCCGGGGCCCCAGACGGTCAGCAGGAATATCCTTGAAGCCGTCGCCTGCCCAGATGTTCATGGTGACCACACCGCCCAATTCCTCTGCAAGGTATTGAGAAATGCGCACGCAGGCTTTGCCGTGGTTCACCCAGAAGCGGCGGGTCTCCTCGTTGGGACTGGACAGCGTCAGGGGGGCACACATGGGATGGGAGAAGAAGGTGGGGTTAAAGTCTGCGCCGAGGCCGTGCTTTTTGCAGAATTCCACCCACGGGGCGAAGTGCTTCGGCTCCAGTTTGTCTCGGTCTACCCATTCGCCGGGGGCGAAAATGGCGTAGCTGGCGTGGAGGTTCAGCTTCTTTGTGCCGGGGCACAGCTTCAGCACCTCCTCGAAGTCCGCCATCAGCTCCTGTGGCGTTCTCGCGCGACCGGGATAGTTTCCTGTCGTTTGGATGCCGCCGGTGAGGGGCTTGGTGGGGTCGGTATCAAAGCCCCGCACATCGTCCCCCTGCCAGCAGTGCAGGGACAGCGGCACGGTTTTCAGCTTCGCAATGGCCGTCTCTGTGTCTACACCGAGGGCAGCGTATTTTTCTTTTGCTTCCGTATAACTCATTGGTCTGCCTCCATTTGTATTTTCAGATTGCCGAGAGCCGTCGCCTCGATGGGCAGGGCAATGACCTGCTTGCCCGTGGCCCTGGCGGTAAGATGGTTCAAAAATTCGTTCTTCGCACCGCCGCCCACGATGTAGAGCTTGTCGTATTGCTTTCCTGTGTTGGCTTCCAGCTCCGCGAGAGCTTTCGCGTAGCTCTCCGCAAGGCTGCGGTAGGCGCAGCGGAAATAGTCGCCGATGCTGATGAGCCTTCCGCCGGTTGCCGCGTCGAAGGCGGCTTTCATGCTCTTGGGAGCGAGAAATTCCGGGGCGTTGGCATCCACAAGTGCATCGCAGGCACTTTCCTTGGCGGCATTCACAATTCCGGCATAGCCGAGCCCCATACATAACTCCTTTTGCAGCTCGTTTACCAGCCACATGCCCATGATGTTTTTCTGGTAGCGGTTATAACCCACGCCGCCCTCGTTGGAGTAATTGGCGGCACGGCTGGCCTTGTCCGTAATGGGCTTCGGTATTTTTACGCCCAAGAGCGACCACGTGCCGGAGGAGATGTAGGGCGCATTTTCCACCATAGGGATTCCTTCGACCGCTGAGGCCGTGTCGTGGGTGGCGCAGAGAACGCATTTGATTTCGTCATACTCGCCCAGCACCGTCCCCGGCCTTTGGAGCTTCGGGAAGATGGGCGGCAAGCCCAGTACGGAGATGATCTCCGCATCAAATTCACCGGTTTCGGCGCTGACCATGCCGGTGGTGGTGGCGTTGGTATATTCCTTGGCTTTTACGCCGCAGAGCTTCCACAGCAGGTATTCGGGGATCATCAGAAAATCCGTCACGCCCTCCAGATGCCCGGTCAATTTGTCCGCATAGAGCTGATAAATGCTGTTGAAGGGCTGAAGCTGGCAGCCGGTTTTGGCGTACAGCTCCGCAAACGGCAGAATTTCGTGGACCTTGGAAATGACCGCTTCGGTGCGGCTGTCACGGTAAGCGTACACTGGGCGGATTTCTTCGTTCCCTTGCAGCAACACATAGTCCACGCCCCAAGTATCTATGGACAGGCTGACGATGCCTGAAAATTCGGCTTTTGCCGCCATGATGCCCGCTTGCACATGGAAAAGCAGGGTGTCAATATCCCAGACGAGATGCCCGTTTTGCTCCAATACGCCGTTTGGAAAGCGGTAGACCTCTTTTGTTCTCAATTCACAGTCCTCCTGCCAGCCCACAATGTGCCGCCCGGAGGACGCGCCGATGTCGATGGCAAGATAAAAGTTCATATTACATTTGTCCATAGTATGCATCTTTTCCGTGTTTACGAAGATAGTGCTTATTTAGCAGCTCCTGCCGCATGGGGGATAGATTTGGATTCATTGCTTTTGCATGCTCCAACGCTGTGGGATATTGAAGCCAAAGACCTCCGTGAGCTCCGCCGCTGCCTGCGCGGTCATCGTGTTTTGCCATGTGCGAAATGGCACCAGCAGATTCCAGTCCTTGTCGAAGGCCAGATACCCATGCATCATACCGGGAATCCCCAGGGCTGAAATCCGTTCCCGATCGGCGATTCCGGAGAGTGCCGCTCGCAGTCCTTCCCATACCTGTTCCAAGGGGTAGGTCCAGATGCCGTTTTCACAGCGGGACACCCATGTATAATCCCCGGAGGATACCGCTCTGAACTCTTCATCGATGGCAACCGCCTTGATTCGTGTTGAGCCGAGTTCAATTCCCAAGGAAAGTGATTGCTTTTCTACTGTCTTTTTCATCTTCGATTCACCCATTTATATTAAGTTTAAATGAACGCGATCTCCGTCAAGGTTGCCTTTCCCGTACCGTTGAATTTCAAGTAGATCGAATAATCTCCCTTTAGAGAAAAAGAATCGGAAGCTGCGCCTTTCTCCGACCCATCTATTTGCAGACTCGTAATGTGTTCACCGCTTATGTCAGTGGAAACCTGTACCGTTCCGTGAAAATCGCCATGCAATGCAAGCTTGAGTCTTTCATCGCCGTTAAACCGGAACGAGCGGAATCCGATGACCGTGCCGTTTGTGATTTCCTCGATCATCGTCCGTCCGTCTTTATGGGCGATGTAAGGCAGTGCTTTGCTGATTTTTCCGTTGGTCAGGTGCGGCATATGTCCGTTTGTCAGAACGCAGGCAATCGCGGCAGGATACACTCCCTTCGCCGGAAGAGGTGCGCCATTCAAGCCGCAGCTCGTCACAGGAACCTGTGCGATGGAACCGTCCGCTGCGATGTGGATTTCTTCGGTGCAGGCTTGCCGGGAGTAGGTGGAACGGTCTGTCATGCGGTGATAAAAGATGAAGTATTTATCTCCGATCTGCACGATGCTCCCGTGGTTGTTGCCTGTCAGGTTAAGCCGATCCTTTTTTCTGCGCCCCTGATATCCGATATCGCCGTTAGAAACAATTGTTCCGCCATATACAAAGCCTTCATCCGGCTTATCACTGATGGCATAACACAGCTCATGGTTGTTTCTTGAGGAATAAATGAAGTAGTAATTTCCTCTCAGCTTGCGAATGGATGCCGCCTCAAAGAACGCATGGCCCTCAAAATCCGTTCCCTTGGTCTTTGTGGGAACAACGAGCTTTGGTTCACTAATGACCGTTTGCATATCATCGGCCAGCTGCACGGTATATGCCCCGGTCAGATTGTTTTTCGCCTGATGCATTTCACGAAAACTGCGGTCAAACACCTTGCTTTCGATGAACTGGTACAGGGACTTTGTCGGAAAGCGCTTGTATTCATCGAAAAAATAACTGGTGCCGAAATACAGGCGAATCACTCCGTTATCGTTGATCACACCGGGGTCAAAGGTAATGCGGCTGCGAAACGGCGATCCGTCCGGATTGCGTACTACGCCGAGATGCTCGTATTTCCCTTCGGGAGCATCGCTGACCGCAACGCTGATGGGGCCCTCGTATCCGTGTTTTCCCCGCCAGCCACCCAGGGAATAATAGAGGTAAAACCGTCCGTCATTTCCCTGTGCTACATCCGGAGCAAACAGGAACGGTTTCCTTTCACTGTAGCCGGGGTCCTGTTTTGCGGAATAGGCGATCCCATGGCTGACCCAGTTTCCCAAGTCATCCACCGGAGCAGACCACACCTCGTAGTCAAGCTCACAGAAGGCCTCGCCGCCGGGGCGGTCATGGGAGCCGAACACATAGACACGGTTTCCGAAAACATGAGGCTCACCGTCTGCGATGCACACATTCAGCGGCAAATAGGGATTCAAGGTCAATTTCTTATTCTGCTCCATGGTGATTCTTCCAGGTAAACTGATGCACTCCGGCGGTCACCTGGTTCAGGCTGCCGTCAGGAAGCTTGATCTCAGCCGTTGTGTTGCAGGGAATGCTGACAGTGAACACATACCCGGCACCGGCTTTCTCCCAGCCGCTTTCCACCTTGCCGTACACGCTGTCATAGGCAGCTTTGGCACGGGTGAAATGTCCGCCGGGGCGGGGCGCGATGGCAAAATGATTCTCTCCGTCCACGCGGATGCCGCACATGGTCTTAAACAGCCATTCGCAGACTGCGCCCTTGGAGTAGTGATTGAGCGAAGCGATGCCGCCCTGCGCCTTTGTGCCCTCCCAGCTTTCCCAGATGGTGGTCGCCCCGTTTTTCGGCATAAAGAGCCAGCCGGGCATTTCCTCGTTTTCCAAAAGCCGATAGGCATATTCGATGTCCATGTCTGCCAGCACATCTAAGATAAACGGTGTGGAGAGGAAGCCCGTACCAAGCCGCCAGCGGTAATTCTCCATTGCCTCAATAAGCCGCTTCCTTGCAAATGCCTTCTGTTTTTCGTCCAACAGGTGCATATACAGAGGACGGACAAGCTTGGCCTGCCGGTCGGTATCCAGTGTGTAGCCGGACAGCGTGACAAGCTCACGGTAAGCCTTCGTGCAGCCGTCCCGGTATGTTTCAAACAGCGCCTTGTCCTGCTGCTTACCCAGATGCTCGGCGATTTCCATCATGTGCTCCATAATGAACACCGTATAGGCCGTGGATTCCTCGGGATGGGGCAGAACGGTATTTTTCCAATCGTTGGGGAACACATCAGCCGGCTCCGCCCACTCTCCGTAGGACTGTCCGTAATTGACAATGTACTTCTTCGCCTCGCCCTTCAGCGGCAGATGATGCCGCAGCGGAGTGAACTGTGTGCAGCGCTTTATCATGAATTTCGCATACCGCACCATGCCGTCATAGTGGCGGCGAATTAGGCTGTCATCCCCGTAGTGCTTCCAAAAGCGATAGGGGATCAGCACGCCCGCGTCCGACCAACCGACGCTGCCGTCCATAAAGGACATATAGAAGTCCACACCGCCGTAGGGGGCGATCTGCGGCAGCTTCCCGTCTTTTTTCTGCCAGTCGTACACATCCCGCATATACTTCTGCGCAAAAGGTGCATAGTCAAAAAGGTATGCCGCAGTGTTGAAGAAAATCTGGGCATCGCCCGTCCAGCCGTGACGTTCCCGTGTTGGGCAGTCGGTGGGAAGATCGGCGTGGTTATTCTTGGCGCTCCATACGGTGTTTTCCACGAATTTATCAAGAAGCGCGTTGGAGCTTTCAAAAAAACCCGTGCACTCCATGTCGGAGTACACCGCGATGGCGGTGAAGTCCTCCGGCTGAAACGCCACAGCGGTTTCTACCAGCACATACTGAAAACCGAAGATGGCAAAGGTGGTTTTGTAGCGGTTCTCGCCCTCCTTACAGGTGTAGATGACCTGCTGCAGGGGTGTTGTGATGTTCTTACTTGAGCACTGGATATTCTTCTGTGTGAACTCGCCGTTTTCGTCCAGAAGCTCGCCGAAGCGCAGCTTGATCTTCTGTCCCGCGTGGGCGGTTACGGTAAATTCCGCATAGCCTGCGATGTTCTGCCCGAAGTCCAGAACGGTCTTGCCGGAGGGGGTAGTGATGCAGACAGGTTTCAGGCGTTCATGCTCCGTGACTGGAACATTATTGGAGGCGGTCGGCGTAACAGGATGGCTTGTGACCTTCGCCTTTCCCTGATACGAGGGGACATTGCTGGCATTGACCACCTCGCCGTCCTTGTTGTCGGCGATGCGAATGGGGCCGTCATTGCTCCAATCCCAGCTTTCGTCAGAGGCGATGGTCTCCACGGTGCCGTCGGTATGGGTGATTTCCATCTGCGCTAGTAGCTTTGTTTCTGTTCCGTACTGGTTTTTCAGCCCCCAGGCCCCGCACGAACCCCGATACCAGCCGTCGGCCAGCTGCACCGTCAAGGCATTTTCACCACTTTTCAGCAGGGCCGTCACATCGTAGGTCTGATATTGCACGCGCTTGCGGTAGTCGGTAATGCCGGGTGCGCGGACGAAATCGCCCACACGCTGACCGTTGATGGTTGCCTCGTACAAGCCGCAGGCGGTGATATACAGCCGCGCCTTTTTTACATCGGCGGCGTGAAAAACCTTGAGGAAGCAGTCCACGGGATAGCGTTCTTTTTTGTTGACCTTGTAATCGCCGGTGATCCACTTGGCGCTCCACGTGTTGATACCCGTTTCGAATGTAGCTTTTGCCCATTCTCCGGCGGTATTGTTCTCATCCCAAAGCCGCACTTTCCAGATAACCTTCGTTTTCGGCGGCACAGGATTGCCGCCCCACCGGTTGCGCATAGCATCGCTTTTTACTTTCCCACTATCCCAAAGCATGTTCCCGGTATCATCTATGGCACAGATCTGATAGGCGGTCTGCTTCTGACCACCCTGACAATTCCAAAACAAATTGGGACACTCGGCCGCGATCCCAATAGGATCAATAAGGCCTTCTGTTCGCATTCTTATTGCAATCATTTTACAGCTCTCCATTCGTTGCAATCACTTTTTTGTAATAGTAGCCTGATGCCTTTATGGTTCTCTGTTGCGTTTTGTAATCAACATAGATCAGGCCAAAACGAGGATCATAGCCTCACATTTTGCATATTTTCGGATGGTTTCGACAGCTCCTGCATGACAAAGAAGGATATTCTTCATCAGCCATGGAGCCTTATAAAAAGCTTTCTCGAACGGAGCGCGGGCGCCGTTGCCATAGCCTGCACCGAAAAATACGGACGGCTCATTTATGGTAATTAAAGTATTGAACTCTATCCGAAAGTGCTTCAACAACCGTCCTCACATAGTCTGTAAAATACTGAATTGTTTTCGCGCTCATAAATCCGCCCTGTTTATAGACCCAAAGCGGCATATCCCAATGATAAAGGGTACAAAGCGGTTCTATTCCGTTGCTTTTGAGCTCATCGACCAGAGCACTGTAGAATTGCAGCCCCTTTTCGTTGACGCTGTTTGACTCCGTCATAACGCGTGACCAACTGACGGAGAAACGATAGGCCTTCAAGCCGATTTCCTTCATCAGAGCGACATCCTCTTTATATCTGTGAACATGGTCACAGGCGACAGAGGGATTCTCTCCATATTTTATTTTCCGCACAGGCGGATTGTCCCGCTCGGAGTACGCCCGTTTTCGTTCCAAGCACCTTCAATCTGGGCGGCTGAGGTAGCAGCTCCCCACAAAAAGTCGTCACTGAAAGTATGTTTCATGCGCATCATTCCTCCGTCCTACTGTTGCGCGCCTTGATCTCCGCCTGCTCCTTGTCGATGTTCTTCTCCACATTCAGGAAGATCAGCAGCACAGCTAAAACAACTCCGGTAATGGCCTCCAGTCCCACAAAGCCGAAGGTAATCGCACTTTTCGCGGCTGCGGTCTGCTCAGCCGCCACAGTCACACCGTTTACGATCTCCGGGGCAATATATCCGCTTTTAGCAAGAAGGCCGTTGAATATTCCGGTGCAGATGCCTACCATCGCAACGGAGATGATATTGTAAACGCTCATGGCGATACCGTCGCAGCGGAAGCCGGACTTCCACTCCACATGATCCAACACATCGGCAAACAAGGCCATGAACACATAGGAGCACGGCAGGCCGCCGATATTTTTGATAAACTGCCCCACCAGCATGATGGTTATATTGGTTGGGAACAGCCAGCAAATGGCGCTGCCGATGGCGTACAGCACAAAGCCCACAGCAGTTATATTCCGCTTGCCGAATTTCTTTGCCAGCGGCCACACAGCGAAAATCCCGATGCCCATGGGAATACCGCCGACTACAGAGAGCAGCGTTTGGGTGATGCCATCGTTATAGGAACCGAGCACGTAATTGCAGAAATAGACCAGGCTGATGTTTTTGATGGTGCTGCCGATGACATAAATGAGGAAATAGGCGTAGATGATAAGCATATACTTGTCGGTAAAAATCGCCTTGAGTTGGTTTGCAAAAGGAACAGAAGGAGTATCCTCATTTTGAGCCTCCAGCGTGACACGCTCCTTAGTGAAGTAGTACTCCAGCAGCGTCAGTGGCAAAGCCAGAATGGACAACATACTCATCAGCGCGATCCACTTACTCTTATCTACCCCAATCACGGGCATGATGACCATGGGGAACACCAGCGCCACCAGAATGCCGCTCATCATGATGGTGGTGATCTGATTGAACACCGACAGGCCGCCTCGCTGGGTGGTATCTCGCGTGGACAGCGGCACCATAAGGCCGTGGCTCATGTTGAAGATGGTATAAGCGAGGGAATAAAATAGGTTGTAGCTGACCATGACCCAGACAGCCTGCACGGTTTGGGAGCCGGTCGGCACCGTAAACAGCAAGATGCCTGTAACAGCCAGCAGCGGAGTGCTCAGCAGCAGCCACGGGCGGGCCTTGCCCTCCGGCGTATGGGTGCGGTCAATGATATAGCCCATGACAACGTTGGTGATTGCGTCAATGATTTTGGATACGATGGGAAAAACGACGAGGAACGCACCGCCCCAAAGAGAGGTCAGCTTCAGTACATCCGTATAGTAGACATTCAGATAAGTGGCCAGTAC
>CAVIFH010000037.1:0-11265 GCA_963641615.1 bacterium
CAAAAGTCTATGAGGACGATTCTGTTTTCGCCTTTCGGGATATTGCTCCGCAGGCACCAACACATATTCTGGTCATCCCGAAGGTTCATATCTCCGGCTGCAGCGGCGTAACCGCCGATAACAGCAGTGTTGTTGCGCATATTTTTGAAGTGATTCCCAAAATTGCGGAGGCAGAAGGGCTGACCGGCGGCTATCGCGTTGTGTCCAACTGCGGCGAAGACGCAGGTCAAACCGTGCCGCATCTGCATTTTCATATCCTGGGGGGCAAAAAGCTGGGGCTGGAGATGGCTTAAGGACAGCGCCATCCGGTTTTTCTGCGGCGCTGCCATACCAAGCTGAATACCCTGTTATTATTACGCGGGTCTGATCCAAAGCAATCAGACCCGCGTTTTTTTATGTACCTTTGATGCAGACAACCGCAGGGTCCGGGAGTGCCGTTTATCGGCAGCTCCCGCCCTGCGGTGCTTTAGCTTTTATCAGCCGACATATCCGTCAGACGTGGTGCCCGCATCCGTTGCGGTCGTCGTATTGGCTGCCGTCGATGTGCTCGTGCTGGTGCTCGAGGAGGACGCAATGGTCACATACTGGCCATTGATCCAGCCCAAAGCTGTGCGCACCCAGGTCTCGGAACCGACCGTAGCCGTCTCAAGCACCTGAACCTTGGAGGTAATCATTACCTTAGCCATCAGAGCGCCGTTGGAATTGGATGTACCGCGGACGTTCGCCGTGAAGTACACACCGCTGATTGTTCCGGTCGTGCCGGTGCCGGAGGCACCGATACCGGTAATGGTAAGGTAGCTGATGCACAGCCAGCCGTTATCTGTACGGCCCCAGCTTGTGCCGCCGTCCAGCTTGCTTTCGTAGATAACTACCGAGCTGTTCTTGGAAACGGTTCCAACCTCTGCATAGCCCCAGCCGCAGCCGCTGCGCACCTTGATATCCTGTGTCGCATAGCCAACCGCAATGGCGCCGGAGGGAACTGTTGTCACAATGGCAACCGTGCCGGACTTTCCGTTTGTGCCGCCGTTATCTACTTTAGTAAGGGTCCCGAGCTTCACATAGTCCATGCAGACCCAGCCCTGATCGATGCGTGCCCATTCCTTGCCAAGTACGGTCGTCTTCTCGTAGATCGTCACGTTGGTGCCGTTGGCCAGGGTCGTAACCAGAGATTTGTCAACGCCCGCGCCGCTGCGCACATTCACGGTGCTGGAGCAGACGATGTATGCCGCCGTTCCGGAGGCCGTTGTCGCAGTTGTAGCAGTCGTGCTTGCAGTGGAGGAGCTGCCGGTATTTCCGCTGATGGTTGAGCCGGTAGAGCCCGGAGTCAAAGCAACATACATGGTGTTTTCAGCATCGCAGATCTTGATCCAGCCGGTGGTATTGCCATAGGAGACTTCACCATACAGACCATTATCCATGCTGTTGACCTTGAAGCTGATTACGGTAATCTGCTCATTGCGGTACAGGGTGTACAGCGTCTTTGCGCATGTCAGATCATCATAAATCGGGGAGCTGGAAACCGCGACAGTGGCAACTGCATTGTACATGGTCAGGTTTTCCATATCAATCCAGCCCGCTGTACTGCCAAGCTGCACACGCCACAGTGCCTTGCCGGGGGTCGTCTTCATATCAATGTCAGACAGCTCAACCTCTGTTCCCTTCGGAAGGGCCTTCACATCGCCGCTTTCCACATTGATGGAAGCATTGACACTGTTGATCTTTGCCTTTGCGATGGTAGCGAGATTATCTTCATCCTCTACCATGTTCGGGGTGTTCAGCTTCACATTGGACAGGTCGATATAGCCATTGTAACCGCCAACGCTGATCTGTCCCCAAAGCGTCGTACCATCAAAGGTGACATTGCTGATATCAATTGCAAGATTATTGACACGCAGTACCTGCACAGAGCTGGTCTTGTCCATCATATTATAGACATTCAGCTGCTCAACCTGTACTGTGCCCTGCAGACCGGAGAAATCCAGATCAGCGGTCTTTACCCAGCCGACGATCTTGTTGACCTGCACCTTGCCCCATGTTGTACCATCGACGATCTTCCAGTTAAGAACCGTCACATTCGTACCGCTGCTGATTGTAAGCAGTGCGGCACTTCCGTCCATTGCCTCTTCGTATACGGTCAGGCTGCTCTTCGCCGTACCGGTAACCACGACGCTTGTCGCAACCGCCGGATTGCCGGAGCTCTCCTTTGTGGCTGTTCCGGTGGGAACCAGCTTGCCGTCATCCAGGCAGAACCAATACCTGGTGCTCATGTCGTCGCCGATATAGCCATAACCCATATCGGTGATGCCATGGTTGATTTCATTGCTGTCAGGCACCAGCGAACGCTTCTCAATGGTCACCAGAGTGCCTGCGGGGATTGCTGCGGAGGCGGCAGTGACTGCTGCACTCTCGTAGCAGCTTACCTGAGAGCCGGCCTTCATCTCAACAGGATCCAATGCAATGAGATCCCACTCAATCCAGCCGACCACGGAACCGACTGCTACCTTTGCATAGGTCTTTGCTGCGTCTTCCGTGCTGCCGTACACGCGGGCCTGCACATTCACTGTGCTGCCTGCGGGGAGCGTATATGCACTTGCCTTGTTCTTTGTTCCGTCATATGCAACCGAGCCATTGTTATCCACATAAACAACAGCATCTGCAGTCAAGGTACCGGTCATGTAGCCGACGCCATTCAGAGATGTAATTCCGGTCGGCAGTGCGTTCTCCTTGAACATGGTCACGTCGGAGAGCTTGATCCATGCGGTATGACCGCTCACAGAAATCTTGCCCCACAGGACGTTATCGGAAAGCTGCCAATTGTCAGCAAACTTGGATCCGTCCGTACCAATGGTCACATAGGTGCCCTTTACCAGAGATGCATAGAACTGGCTGCGGGTGCTGGGCTCCTCATATGCATCTGCCTTTGTTGCAGTCACCTTAGCATTGAATGCCTTCATGGTCACGTCGTCCATATTAACCCAGCCAGTCTTGCCGCCGACAGTAATCTTGCCGAACATATGCGTATCAGCCGTGGCAAGCGCCAGGATGCTCACTTCGGCATCCTTATTGAGCGTCATCACTGTATCGGAGTGGTAGGTTGCGCTTGCATATACCTTGGTTCCGCTGGTGGTTCCGTCAAAGGTGGTGCTGCCGGTGATCACTGCAGGATAGCCCTGGAATGTCGCAACCACATTATCTACATCCTGCGTATCCGTTGTCTGGTCGACAAACTCGGAATCCAGCTGGATGTAATCCATGCAAACCCAACCGCGGTCGATATGGCCCCAGTAGTAACCATTCACCTGCACACGCTCCGTAACGGTCACGCGGCTGCCCAGTGCCGCAACACCGACGAGCGCATTTGCAGTGCCGGCTGCACTGCGGATATTCACGCCTGTAGAGCAGTTCACGACTGTGCCGCTCACGCCGTAGCCGGTGCTTCCGCTGGAGGATGCAGTTGCACTGACATAGTTCAGGTTGATCCAGCCCTGATCAATCAGGCCCCACGCCACACCGTTTACCGTTTCCTTGCGCAGAATGACAACCGACGTTCCCGGTGCCAACGTTGCGACCTTTGTATAATTGGAGCCCGGCCCGGAACGCACGTTCAGATTCACGGAGCTGCTGACAACGGCAGAGCTGCCGGTGCTGATGCTGCTGCCGGACTCTTTGCTTTCATTCAGCGTAACATAGCCCATGCTGATCCAGCCCTGGTCGATGTGGCCCCAGGAGGCATTATTCACTGTTGTCTGCTCATATACTGTTACAGCAGTTCCCTCGCTGAGCTGCGTCGCAACAGGATTGCCGACGCCGGGTGCCGTGCGGACATTGACCTTTTCTGCGCCGGAAACCTTACCGGAAGTACCGCCGGTAAGTGTGGAGCTAGAAGAATTCTTCTGATCATAGCTGGTATAGGCCAGGAAAATCCAGCCCTTGGAGCAGTAGCCCCACTTGTCGCTGGCATCCGTCATCGCAATGGTAACCTGCTCACCGCGCTTAAAGGTGCCAACCTTTGCCGAGGAGGCAGAGGCCTTCTCGCGAATATTCACATAGTCATCGGTAATGGTGACGGTGGTTGCCGGAATGGTTACGGGCATCTTGCTGACGTCATCATACAGCTTGACCCAGCCGCCTGTGGAGAGCTTTACCCACTTTGCAGAGCCAATCATCTTCTCTGCTACGACGATTACAGTGCTGTCACGGGTAATTTCGTCAACCTTCGTTGACCCGCCCGCCTCAGAAACGACCTCAAGCGTTGCGTCATCGCTTAATCCGCGTGCTTCATAAATGACATAAGCAGGCAGCGTATAGTTCGCTGCGACAGAGTCCTGCTTCCCGGTCTCCTGCCAATGCGCGGTTAATACCTTTGACGCAGTTGCCGATCCGACGCCGGTCATCAGCGTGTTGCCGCTGTACCAGCCCAGGAACTCATTTCCGGAGAATGTGGGCTCCACGGCTGCAATTTTGCTGTTTACCGCAGTGCTGAAAACCTGAATCTGGTATTTCGGTGTTACACTTTCATTCCCGCTGTAAAAAACAGTATAGCCAAGGTTTCCCGTTGCAGAGGCACTGTAGGTGCCGTTCAGAAACAGGTTGGCGACTGCCATACGGCGGCTGAGCGTGCTGTAGGACGCCTTGTCATTTGCAAAGCTGCCGCTCATATCAAACGTGCAGATCGCGTTGGCAATATCAGACGCGCTGCCGTTCAGTGCCGAAGAAACCTTTGCACTCCATGATGTATTTCCCTCTGTATAGGCGAGCCATACCAGGGCATCCATGCGCTTCTGCGTAAGAGCAACGCTGCCCATTGCCGCTGTGACATTTGTCACGCACTTGCTCAGCTCTTCGCGAAGCAGCTTGTCGGCATTGGCCTCAGTAATCGTCTGATCCTTTGTGCCGGCAGTGCCATAGCCAATCTTATACACGCCCGTGCTGACTTCATAGGCCTTGCTGTGGAAGCCCACGGACTCCTTAATCACCTTGACGCCGGCCTCACTGACACTGGCGGATGCCGCCGAGGCTGAAACCGCTGCCGCGGGGATCAGGCCGATCAGCATCACGATGGCAAGCATCAGGCAAGCAAATCTCTTTTTCATAGAAACCTACTCCTTTACTGAATTATATGCTACGCACATTATAACAACATTGGTTACAAATTGCAACCCCTAATGTGCAATTTATTTACAATTTGTAATTTTTGTTTTTCGATAACAAAAGCTCCACATTTTATTATCAAATGAGGAGCTCTGTTATTTCGCTCCCCCGGGCAGACTTTTCATCCGCCCGGGGAATTTTCTGTTTACTGCCAGGTAACGCCGCTGGAGGTAGTCAGCTGGATGTAATTCATGCAGACCCAGCCGCTGGAAATGCGTCCCCAATAGACACCGTTCACCGTTGTCAGCTCGTACACCGTCACGGTTGTACCCGCTGTAAGTCTCCCGACGATGGCATTATTGGTGCCGGCCGCCGCACGGACATTCATATTGGTGGTAACCTTGCCCTGATAGCCCGTAGGCGGGATCTCAATGGTGCTGCCGGAAGAGGAGGAAGAGGAGCTCAGGCGAATGTATGTCATGCACACCCACTGGTTGGTGCCGATGCGGCCCCAGACCTGCGTTCCGTTTGTTACAGTTTCATAAACGGTAACCTGTGTACCAGGCGTCAGAGAACCAACACGTGTGTAATTGGAACCGGCTCCATTGCGGACATTTAAGTTGGTGGAGCTGATGACCGTACCCGTGCCGGTGGTGGTGGTCGTTGAAGAAGAGGAGCTTCCGCTGCTGCTTCCCGAGCTGCTGCTCATGACGACATATGCTAGGCACACCCACTGGTTGGTGCCGATGCGGCCCCACTCCACGCCATTAACGGTGGTCTTCTCATAAATCGTCACAGTCGTACCGCCGGAAAGGCTGCCTACACGTGCGGCGCTCGTTCCTGCTGCGCTGCGAACATTCAGGTTGGTATTCGCCTTGACAGTTCCGGTGCCGATTGCGGTTCCGGAGGAGCTGCTGCCGGAAGAACTGCCGGAGCTCGTAATCTGCACGTAGTTCATGCAGACCCAGCCTGCATCTGTCTTGCCCCAGGTGACATTGTTTACAACGGATGTGCTGTAGATCTTAATCTGCGTTCCCTTCGTCAGAGAGCCGACAATGGAGTTGCCAACGCCTGCCGCGCTGCGGACATTCAGCTTGGTAGCCGTAACCGTTCCGAGCTGGTATGTGGTGGTGGAGGAGTCGCTGCCGCCGCCTTCCCAGATGACACCGGAGGAGGAGCTGCCGGAAGAACTGCCGGAATTGGAGTCGAGCTTTACGTAGTTCAGGCTGATCCAGCGGTTATCGCCGATGCGGCCCCAGAAGCTGCCGTTCACGCTCACTGTTTCGTAGATGGAGATCCGCTGGCCATTATAGGCAGAGCCCACGATGCTGTATCCGGTGCCTGCGCCGCTGCGCACATTTACGCCGGTGTTGCACACGACTGTTCCGGTGGACACTGCCGTTCCGGAAGAGCTGCTGTCGGAGGAGCTGCTGCCGCCGGAAATGTAATTGGTGTTGGAGAGCTCGACCCATCCGTCAATGTAGCGGCCCCACTGTACACCGTTTACCTGAGCGGTTTCCACGATCACGAGCTGCGTGCCGGAGGCAACCGTTCCGGTCTGCGTGTAGTTGCTGCCTGCTCCGTTGCGCACATAGCAATAGCTGCTGGTAACAGATACCGGTGTGCCGTACTGCGCATAGAGCGTTGTGCCGGCAGTGGAGGAGCTCAGATACTTTACGCCCGTGCCGCCGGAGGATGCGGTAAACCATCCGCCGAAGCTGACGCCGGACTTGGATGCATCCGCCACGAGGATGCTCACATTGGAGCCGGACAGATATGCCTGCATCTTATCCTCGCCGTTTGATCCGGCCGTGCCGCCATTCGGGTCGAAGATAACATAGGTGTAAGCGGAAGGAGCGGACTTGCTGTATACACCGTTGAGGTAGAGGTTTGCCTCAGCGAGGCGGCGATTGATCAGTGTCGCATCCGGTGTGGAATTCACGTTTGCCCACAGGGAGATTGCAAACAGGAATGTATTTACGTCTGCATTCTTTGTAACTGCTTCATAAAAGCGCCCGCCCTGTGTCGTCCAGTCGGTGCCGCAGTTGAAGCTGAAGCTGATCAGCGCATCATGCTGATACTGGTTCAGATACAGATTGTTGTTGGCCGTAAATTCATTGATCTTGGCATTGATCACATTCAGGCGCTCACGCAGGGCAAGGTCTGCCTGCTCTTCCGTCATGGTCTGGCCCTGAGTACCCGTTGTACCATAGCCAATTGTCCACTGGCTGACATCCCAATAGGCGGAGGCGCTGAAGCCTTCGAACTGCTTAATCAGGCTGACCACATTCTCACTGTAGGTGAGGCTGGACGCAGCCTTTGCCGTAATTGCCCCCAAGGGGACCAGGCTAATGGCGAGTACCATTGCCATAATCATGCAAGCGATTCTTCTTTTCATAAATAACTCGCTCCTTCATCGGTTTGATGACATCATTATAGCAGGGTCTATGACAAAATGCAACAGGTAAATTACAATTTGTTACTATTTATTTCTTAATATTTCCTTGACGTTGACATTGCGAATATGGCTTGGTATACTCGGTGTCAAAAAGGAGGACTGGAAATGAAGGCTTTGATTGCCATGAGCGGCGGGGTGGACAGCTCTGTTGCTGCGCTGCTGATGCAGCAGCAGGGGTATGAATGCATCGGCGCCACAATGCGGCTGTATGCCGGCCAGAGGGAGGCCCCTGACGGCAGCAAAACCTGCTGCGCACTGGATGACGTAGAGGATGCCCGCAGTGTGGCAAGGCGGCTCGGGATTACACACCATGTGTTTAACTTTACAGAGGATTTTTACGAAAACGTCGTGAATAAATTTGTGGATGTATATTATCGCGGCGGAACGCCGAACCCCTGTATCGACTGCAACCGCTGTCTGAAATTCGGAAAGCTTTTGCAGCGTGCGGAGGAGCTTGGCTGCGGCTGCGTCGTGACCGGTCACTACGCCCGGGTGGAAAGGGACAAGGGGAGCGGAAGATTTCTCCTGAAATGCGCGGCAGATCAGGCAAAGGATCAGACCTATTTTCTCGCCTGCCTGACGCAGGAACAGCTGGCACATACGCAGTTTCCCCTGGGGGCACTCGCAAAGGACCGCGTCCGCTCGATTGCCGAAGAGCATGGGTTTATTACGGCGCGCAAGCACGACAGTCAGGACATCTGTTTTGTTCCCGGGGGAGATTACTCCGCTTTTTTGAGAGAATATACCGGGAAAGAAATGGTCCCCGGTGATTATCTGAACCTTTCGGGATGCAAGGTAGGGCAGCATCGCGGAGCAGTATGCTACACCATCGGGCAGCGCAAGGGACTGGGGCTTGCCATGGGGGAGCCTGTTTACGTATGCAAAAAGGATATGGCTGCCAATACCGTAACTGTTGGGCCGAACAGCGCACTTTATTCTCCCGCGCTGCTTGCAGACGGCTGGGTATGGTATCCGTTTGATGTGCTGAATGCACCGCTGCGCGTCACCGCAAAAATTCGCCACAGCCGGAATCGTGTCGCTGCGACCGTTTACCCGGAGGACAATGGCCTTGCCCGCGTTGTCTTCGATGAACCGCAGCGGGCCGTTTCCCCCGGTCAGGCTGTCGTGCTCTATGACGGCGAGACTGTCGTCGGCGGCGGCACAATCACAGCCGCGCTCTCAAAATGACAGCGGCATAAAATATTCCCGGATGGCAGCAGTCATCCGGGAATGTTTTATTCTTCCGTCTGCGGGGCGTCTTCCTGCGGCTGCTCCGGGTCCGGCTCAGCCGAAGACTGAATCTGTTTTTCCCCTTGTGCTTCTTCGCAATGCAGTGCGGCAGTATCCAGATTGTGCAGAACAAACGGCTCCTTCCGCTCCACAAGAGATGCATCCATGGGATCAAAAAGCGGCATTTCGCTCTCCGCCTGGGCAGGCTCATTTGCCTCTTCCGCTTGAATCGTCTGTTCCTTCTTTACACTTCTCGCCTTTCGGAAATGTACGGCTAAAATCAGAAGTACAAACAGTGCGGCACTGGATACCGAAATCATCACCCCCAGGCTAAACGCATCATTTCGGTAGACAAAGCGAATCGTGTGGGTCCCCTGCGTTAAATTCAGCGCAACCATGCATTCCCCCACCAGGACTGTCTCCTGGGGCTGCCCGTCCACTTCCGCATACCAGTTCCCGTTCTGCGGAATGGATGTATACAGCAGTCCGTCCCGATCGCAGCTGATGGTTCCCTCCACCAAGGTATTGGAAAAAGAGGTCAACGTCAGCGTGGAGGTGTTTAATATCTCATACCCCAAGCGGAACAGATCATTATCCATGATTGCAACGTTTACCGTCGCCGTTCCGCTTTCTCCGGACTTGCAAAGGATCCGAATGTCGATTACGTCCCCTTCCTTCACATCCTGAATTGCCAGCATCTGTGAAAGGCTGATATCCTCCTTATACAGCTCCGTTCCGTTGACGGAAACATAAAAGGTATTTCGTTTCGGAAGATCCAGCCTGACGCAGGCAAAGCCATCCTGATTTGCCACATAGGAATAAATTACATATCCGCCCGATTCCGCTTCATCGTACTGGCAAAAACCGTTTTCATTCTCCTCTGTCACTGCCGCGCCTGTTCCGTAAATTTCCCTGTACTCAGAGGGAATCACGTGCCAGACATCTCCGCTCAGACCTGTCGCCGCACTGAAAAGCTCATTTTGAAAATCAAAGGAGCAGTCACCTGTCAGGAAATCAACCTGAGCCAGCTGTGACTCTGTCAGGAAGCCAAGAGGCAGGTATGCCGTATTGCGATAAAGGTAGGTACTTCCAAAATGGTGCACTTCTTCAAAGCAGGAGCTGCTTCGGTCTCTGCCGTCGCGCTCAATCATATATTTCAGGTTTAAAAACAGGTTTGCAACCGGTGAGCTTTCTTCAAAGCAGTAGCGATTGTATGTATTCTTTGCGCCGTATCCAAGGGCACGCATAAATTCCGTAATATGGACATTGGCGGAGCTGGTAAACGCAGAAATACCGGAATAGCCGTTCAAGGCGCCGTCGTTCAGGGTTTGAGAGTGCGTTGTCTCCGCACGGTAAAAGAGCGTATCCTCCTCCCGCTCAGACATATAGCGAATCATGGAAGCGCTTTTGTCGGTGCCCTTCGGGTAATCCGTCACATTGGTTCCGGGGAAGTAATATCCGAACGCCGCAAGGGTTGCTGCAAGCTCCAGCGCCATTGCCGCGCAGGCGCAGCGTTTTACTCTTCTGCTGCGGCGGCGGAATTTTCGCTGAATATGGAGCTGCCCTTCCTGTGCGACCTCTCTGAGCCTTGGCTTTATGCTGCCGATCAGGAGGAACAGGAAATACAGCACAAAGAAGAATACATTATAAATAATGTATAGATGCACTTCCCTGCTCTCACCCAGTATGGTAATTGTCTGCGTCTGCATTGTATCCCGGCAGCAGCATAAAATTGCAGCCGTAATCAGTCCCGCGACAATTACCTGCAGCGGATCGTATTTCTTTCGCATCATCCACGCCCTGTACGCCATCACCAGAAGCACAAAGCTGTACAGGAAGCTGAATCGATAGGGGATCATATTGGGGAAATGGAACCCATGCCAGATATAGTCGAGCTGCCGTATGATGAAGCTCACATTGAGGAAAAGCAGCAGAAACAGGCAGCACAGCTTGTCGCGCCACTTCACATCCCACGACAGCAGGAAAAGGACTCCAAGCATGATGCTTCCCACGCCGCAGTAGAGGTTCGGCAGCCCTTCCTTAAATGTCGGCTCGATCCCGCCGCCCATATTGCCTGCCACCTGGCGCATTGCATCCAGCAGACCAAGCAGGTCATTCTTTGACGCAATATTCAGCCGGAAGGTGGTCGGGAACTGGTTTACGCTCGACTGTGTCGTCTGCAATGCGGTCATGGCCGTAATGGTCAGGAAAGCCGTCATTCCAAGGGCAATGGCAGAAAACAGCGCAATGCGAAGCAGGTCGCAGAAAAAGCGCTTCCACCCGCGGGGATTGCAGATTTCAAAGCAGAAGAAGCTTAGGAATACAAAAATGCATACGAAAAAGCCGATATAATAATTGCATATCACCGCAAGAGCAAGAGCAAGCGTATACAGCACAAACTTTTTATCCTGCAAAAGCCGGATTTCACCCAACACAACAAGCGGAAGCAGCGCAAAGGTATCCAGCCACATTACATTCCACTGGTA
>CAVIFH010000038.1:0-11211 GCA_963641615.1 bacterium
GTCTACGATCCGTGCAGAGCTGCCCTCCACAATAGATGCAATCTTATTGGGGAGCACCGCCCCAATGGTGTTCGCCAAGACCTCTGCCTCCTCCGGGTCGGTAGAAGTAACCTCAATGGCAAATACCTCTGTGGAATTCACCGCAGCAGCTTCAATCATATTGCTCTCAATGATTTCTTCATAGGTGTATGGCACACCGGACTGGGCAATCACGTCATTCAGCGTTGTACGGGTCATCAGAATAACAATATAGGTATCCACCAGGCTCTGTGCCGCAGACAGCTCTGATGCACTGATGCTTACCTTCGTAGAGCCAATGGAAACGCTGCTGCTGTTGACATACAGGAGCGTCTTTGCCGTATACTTGGGCTTTATAAACACGATTGTCCCGGCCAGGAAACAGCCGGCAAAAATCAAAGCAGCCAGCAGGATTGCCCACGCTTTTTTCCAGAGTGCCCGGACAAGCTCCAGCAAATCAATATCTTCCTCATCGTCCTGCGATGCTTTTTTCTGCTGCGCATTTATTGGCTGCCGCTCCGCCAGAAGCTCTGCCAGGCGCTTTAAGTCCTCATCCGTGATTCTTTCTGTGCTTTGTCCGCTCATCCTCGGTTCCTCAATTCTGTTTGTTTTTTATTCAAGGGAAATTCAGCACCTCGGTGCTTTAAGGCCGCAGGTGCAGCCTGTCTTTATCATTTAGAGTCTCCTAGAAAGTATACTTTTCTACCCAGTAATCTAGTGTTGTAAACTGCTTTTATTCTATTTTAACTTGGCTTATTTTGCAACAGCTTTTTAGACTTTTTTCACAAAAATTTTGCAAGCAGAAAAGTATACATTTCGAATAGCAATTTTTCAGGGAGAAAATAAAAATTGTTGCAAAATATTTTAAGTGGATGTATACTTGACTGGTATTTTTGAGAAAATAAAATACACGCTTTAAAGTATACATTTCAAATCTAGAGCGATTATCAAAACTCCTCAACGGCATTGACGATAGCTGTGAGCGGCTTTCTCGGAGAAAACAGCCCGCTCGGCTGTGAACAGCACCCCATTTATCGAACAGTATGACACTGTCTGGCAAATGGGGTGCCGTTTTGTTTTCGGTGCGTAAAGATTAAAAATACATTCGTGTCTCCCATACAATAACATATTTTACCACTCACTATTTACCAAGAAGAGGCATGCTTGATTTTTAATGAAAAATTGCATATACTTATCTCAAAATAAGAGAGAATACAATCAGGAGGGAGCGTTTCTATGAAAGAAGAGCTTGGGAAACTGACAGAGCAGGTTGTCCGCAGCGGACAGGCTGTGATCAGCGGAATAAAATCGGAGACGGATCGGCTTATTGATGAAGCGGTATCCATGATGGAGGATAAAGCCAAAAAAACATGGTCCGGCTATGAGACCATATGCCAAAAGCAGGCGCCGGATACGGTCATCCCCGGCTGCCTTGTCTTGGAGGGCGGCGCTTTTCGCGGCTGCTATACATCCGGTGTTCTGGATGTACTGATGGAAAACGGGATCAATCTGCAGACAACCATCGGCACATCCGCGGGAGCACTGAATGGCTACAATTATGTGGCGGGTGAGATCGGCAGATCGGCAAAAATCAGCTTGGGCTATCGCCATGACCGGCGCTATATCGGCCCTGTCAGCCTTGCACGCAATAAAGGCGTTGTCGGATTTGACTTTCTGCTGAATGAAATTGAGGGAGAGCTGCCGTTTAACCGGGAGCGCTTTAATAATCCGGACCGCCGATTCCTTGTTACAGTCACGAATTGCGAAACAGGAGAATGCATTTACTGCGAGAAGGGCAAAACGGAGGATTTCCTGAAGGCGGTTCAGGCAAGTGCATCTATGCCCTTTGCGTCGGAAACGGTGGAGGTTGACGGTGTGCCGTGTCTGGACGGAGGCTGTGCCGTAAAAATTCCATACCGCTGGGCAATGGAGAACGGCTTTGAAAAAATACTGGTTATCCGCACAAGGCCGCAGTATTTCCGCCGCCCTGCTGAAAACAAGCAGTTTAAGGAGCTTACCGAACGCTTTTACCACAATTACCCGAAGCTTGTGGAGCTTCTGAATTCCCAGTCGATACAGTATAATACGGCATGCGATGAACTTAAAAAATTGCAGGGCGAGGGAAAGCTCATGATGCTGTGCCCCTCCGGTTCTATCAGCATTTCTGTCCTGGAGGGAGATATGGAACGTCTGGGGGCACTGTATCTCCTGGGACGGTGCGATGCAACAATTATGCTGCCCCAGATTCGTGCCTATTTTGGCCTCAGTACGTAATTCAGTACGTAATATATGGGCGCGTAAGGAAAATGATATGGTGCCTTCATAAAAACGTCATGAAATGCCCCTTGAAAAGGAGAAAAACAAATAGTAAAATAGGCCCGATTATGTTCATAAGGGGTTAGGCTATGACATCTCTGAAGGATAGAATTCTCCCAATGGTACAAAAGCCCGCCAGGTACATCGGCGGCGAATGGGGCGAGATAAAGAAGGACAAGGCAGATGTGGACGTTCGGGTGGCATTCTGCTTCCCGGATACCTATGAGATCGGCATGTCCAACGTGGGGATGCGAATTCTTTACGGCGTGATGAACCGTATGGACGACGTATGGTGCGAGCGCGTATTTGCCCCATGGGGAGATATGGAAGAGCAGATGCGGAAGTCCCATTTGCCCCTTTGGGCCCTGGAGAGCCAGGATGCGGTTAATGAATTTGACATGATCGCGTTTACCGTCGGCTATGAAATGGCCTATTCCAACATCGTTAATATGCTGGATCTTGCCGGAATCCCGATCCACAGCCGGGATCGCAATGACCTGAAAAATATTGTTTTTGCCGGCGGGGTGTGTACCTTTAATCCGGAACCACTTGCGGACTTTATAGATTTCTTTTCCATCGGCGAAGGGGAAGACAGTACCGTAGAAATTGTTTCCCTTTACAGGAAGGCAAAGGCAGAGAGCTGGAGCAAAGAACAGTTTTTAAAGGAAGTTTCTAAAATTGAGGGCGTCTATGTTCCAAGCTTTTACCGCCATGAATATAACGATGACGGCACACTGAAGGCTGTGGCCGCGCTGGGAGACGCCCCAAAGGTGATTACGAAGCGAATCGTGGAGAATTTGGACACGGCGTATTTCCCGACGGAAATGATTGTCCCGTCAACGGAAATTGTTCACGATAGAGCCAATCTGGAAATATTTCGCGGCTGCATCCGCGGCTGCCGGTTTTGCCAGGCAGGGTTCAGCTGCCGCCCTGTTCGCAGAAAAAGCCCGGAGGTTCTCTACCGCCAGGCAACACAAATGCTGGAAAACTCCGGAAATAATGAAATCACCCTTTCAAGCCTCTCCACCTCCGATTGTCGCTGCCTGAAGGAATTGACAGATGAGCTGATACCCTATTGCGAGAGCAACCGGGTCAGCCTTTCCGTACCATCGCTGCGTGCGGATAACTTTTCGCGGGAGCTGATGGAAAAGCTTCAGGCCGTCCGCAAAAGCGGACTGACATTTGCCCCAGAGGCAGGGACGCAGCGCCTGCGCGATGTGATTAATAAGAATCTGAAGGAGGAGGAAATCCTCTCTACCTGCGCACAGGCTTTTGCAGGCGGATGGAACAACGTAAAGCTCTATTTCATGCTGGGACTTCCCACGGAAACGGACGAGGATGTTCTGGGCATTGTGGAGCTCGTGAATAAGGTAATTCAAGCATGGAGAGACAATGCAGTTAATAAAAAGCGCGGCATACGCATCCATGTTGCGACTGCCTACTTTGTGCCCAAGCCCCACACCCCCTTTCAGTGGGAAGCACAGATCACACCGGAGGAGTACCTGCGGCGCTGCCGACTGCTCAAGGAGCATTTTTATCCCAGATATGTAGAGTATGATTACCACAGCACACAGCTGAGCCGCCTGGAGGCTGTTTTCGCACGTGGGGATCGCCGCCTTTCGGCTGTGATTGAGGATGCGGTTCGCCATGGAGCAAAATTGGACGGCTGGGACGAGTATTTCCGCTATGACATCTGGCAGGATGCCTTCGCGCGCTGCGGAATCTCGGAATCGTTCTATACCACGAGAGGCTATGGTTTGGATGAGCTGCTTCCCTGGGATATGATTGATGTGGGAGTGGACAAGCGCTTTCTCCTGAGGGAACGGCAGCGCGCCTATGAAGGTAAGGTTACACCGGACTGCAGGCATGGCTGTGCAGGATGCGGCGCGAATGCGCTGCTGAGAGAGGTGAAGTGCGATGCCTAGACTGCTTTTTGAAAAGAAGGGAAATGCCGTCTGGATTTCGCACCTTGACCTGATGCGGCTTTTTCAGCGAGCCTTTCAGCGGGCAAAGCTGCCGCTGAAGCACACCCAGGGCTTTAATCCCCGTCCTTCTGTTTCAATTGCATTGCCCCTTTCTGTTGGGATTGAGAGCAGCTGTGAGATGCTGGATTTTGATCTGGATGGGTGCGATGCTTCGGATTCAGAGATAAAGCATCGGTTGAATGCAGCGCTGGTCGAGGGCATTCATGTCCTTGATGTGTATGGAAATGGGCAGAAGATAAAATATATTGCCTACCTTGACTGCGCAATTCAGATGGAATATGATGCCGGGATTCCGGAGAACGCAGGGGCGGAGATTGAAAAGCTTTTTTCAGGCAGAGAAGTAATCGTAACAAAGCATGGAAAAAGCGGGGATACAGAGCAGAATATTATCCCCATGATCTGCTCTTTGCATGCAGGGGAAAAGGATGCCAACACGCTGGAATTATCATGCCGGATCTGCTGCCAGAATCCGTCATTGAATCCCATGCAGATTTCCGCGGCGATTGAGCGCTATCTGCCGGATTTTGTGCCGGATTATGTGAAGTATGGCAGAAAAGAAGTATATGATATTCACGGAAATGTTTTCAGATAGGAGATAGAAAATGAAGGATCTGATTATGCTGGAGGAGTGCCCCATATGCCGCGGTGCAGGGATGATCATGCATGAGGGCGGATGGAGTGTACAGGTTGAATGTACAGACTGCAGCGCTCATACCATTTATATGGAATACGCCAATGAAGAAGAAAAAGCACAGGCAGAGCAGACAGTCGCTCATTTGTGGAATATCGGTAAGGTTGTAAGCAGCGAACGCGGGGAGTAATGCCGCACGCGGAAGCCCGGAGGTTCCGGTATGTCATGGCGAGGAAAGCAATGAAAAGAAATTCTCTATTTATTCGTATTGTGGCGATGCTTCTGTGTGCTTCTGTCTTTTTGCTGCCGGCCGCGGCGCAGGAAAGCACCGAGGAGACGCAATATGTTGTTGTGGACGGGCCGTCAGCGAACTCTGATCTGGCTTACGGCAGTGTGTGCATTCTGAATGGCTGCCGCACGATAGACAGTTATGTTCCTCTGGCGGGATCCGACCGCATGCTGGACACAGCACAGGCCGCATTTGCCTTTGAGCGAAATACGGGCACATTGGTGTACGCCTATAACCCGGATGCCAAGCTCCCTGTGGGTGGCCTTGCAAAGATGGTTACGGTGCTGCTGGCACTGGAATACTGTGATCTGACTGAAGTGCTGACTGTCTCGAATAACAAACGGTTTCCGTCCGGTCAGGCGCATGTCAGCTTGAAAAATGAGGAGCAGTTGACGGTAGAAGATCTGGTTAACTGCGCCATATTGGGAAACGCAAGTGATGCGTGTGTCGTTCTGGCAGAGCGTGTGGCAGGAAATTCCGATGGAATGGTCACCTTGATGAATAACCGTGTCCGCCAGATGGGCTGCACCTCGACGAATTTTACAAATGTCTATGGCGGTGACAGCGGAAGCGCATACACGACCGCTCGGGATATGGCACGTGTTCTGATCGAGTGTCTGAAAAATGAAACGATGAAAAATCTGCTTGGCGGCACAACCTATACAGTTCCTGCAACGAACCGCTCTGAGGAGCGCACCGTCGAGTCCAGCAACTATTTTGTTTACAGCAAAAATATCACAAAGTTTTATGATTCCCGTGTCACCGGCGGTTTCCAGAGCTATTCTGAGGGAACCGGTGCCTGTGTCGTATGGACGGCGAACTACCATAATATGGATATGATCTTCGTGGTTCTTGGGTCCACTCGTACATATTACGAAAATGGCTGGCAGGTAAAGTCCTACGGCAACTTTGAAGAAGCCCAGACACTGATGAACTATGTCTATAATAACTTCAAGGCAAACCGTGTTCTCTACGACGGGCAGGCTCTAAAGCAGTTCAGCGTGAAAAACGGTGACTGTGACCTGGTTGCGGAGCCGCATCTGGATCAGGACAGCATTCTGCCGAATGATGCGCAAATGGACAACCTGATCATGGAGTATACGGATATGGGCCTTACCGCGCCCATCAGCAAGGGCGATATGGTGGCAACGGTGGAGGTGTGGTACCGAAGTACGTGCCTGATGGAGTCAGAGCTTTACGCAATGCAGGATGTCAGGACTACAGCAGACTCCGGTTTGGAGGTGCTGGGCGGCGCCGACCGAAACGGGTCGGATTCCCATCTTTCGCGGTATGCGCTTTTCATCTGCGGAGCAATTCTTATAGTCGTAGGGGGCTATCTCGGTGTGAACTATCTCCTGCGTATGCGCCGCCGGGCAAGGGTGCGCCGCCATCGGGCGCAAAGAGGGAGGAACATCTACTGATGCTTGATTGGCAGGAACTGGAAGCCGCCTGCATGAGCTGCCGGAGCTGCGAACTTTGTCAAACGAGGCACAATGTTGTGTTCGGTGTTGGAAAAAGGGATGCGGATATCATGTTTGTCGGGGAAGGTCCCGGTGAGCAGGAGGATTTGCGGGGAGAGCCGTTCGTCGGCCCGGCTGGAAAGCTGCTGGATGATATGCTGTCCATCATCGACATTGATCGCAGCAATTGCTATATTGCAAATATTGTGAAATGCCGTCCTCCACGCAACCGCGACCCGCTGGAGGGTGAGCAAAATGCGTGTATCGGCTTCCTGCGCAATCAGTTTGCACTCGTGCGTCCGAAGGTGCTTGTGTGCCTGGGGCGGATTGCAGCATGCAGGCTCATCGATGCGGATTTCCGCATTACAAAGGAGCATGGGTCGTGGGTTCAGAAAAAAGGCGTATGGATGACGGCAATTTACCATCCTTCCGCCCTCCTGCGCGATCCGACAAAACGCCCGGAGACATTTGATGATCTGTTAAGCATACGTGAAAAGCTGCGCAGCATAAAAGCATGACTGCCCGCAAAAGGCTGCATTTACTTTGGCAATTGAGGCTCAACACTGTAACGCTGTGAGGCAAAATTGCGCTTGATAATTAGGGGAGGAACAGGTATAATGAGCTGGAATTCTGGTGCCGTACGGCAGTTCCTCCGGAGGAATATCCATGTCTAATGTGAACTGGAAAAAAGAGGTTTTCACCATACCGAATTTTCTCAGCCTTTTTCGCCTGATTCTGATTCCAACGTATGTCTGCCTTTACATGACCGCAGAAGAAACCACGGATTACATTACCGCCGCAGGCGTGCTTGCTCTCTCCTGCCTGACCGACTTGATTGACGGCAAGATTGCGCGGAAATTCCACATGATTTCCAGACTTGGAATTATCCTCGACCCTGTTGCGGATAAAGCGACCCAATGTGCCCTGCTGGTTTGCCTCTCGTTTAATCATCCGGTGCTGTACCCGGTGCTGTGGCTGCTGGTCATCAAGGAAAGCTTCCAGCTGATTGCGGGGATTGTCGCGTATTTAAACGGAAAGATGCTTCCCGGCGCGTTGCTGATCGGGAAAATATGCACGACTGTTTTGTTTATCAGCCTGATTTTCCTTGTTCTCTTCCCTGATGTCCCGGATCGGATGGTTGCCTGCATTGCAGTCGTTGATGCCTGCTTCCTGGCAGTCTCTTTTGTGTGCTACATTTGTGCGTATTTTGGAAAGAATAAAAAGATTCAGGATCTCAAGCCTGCGGATAAGTGAGAGCGTTTTTCCATCCGGCACTGACGCTGCAGATATTCCCAAGTCTGTGCGCAATAAGGTATAAAGCAAAAAGGACATAGCCCCCGCGTTTCCAAACGACACCGCAAAGCGGTCACTCCGATGGAAACAGGCGCTGTGCCCTTTTTTTCATCCGCGAAAATACATGTCTTTTATGATCGAGCCTGTGGGCTGATCTTGCTCTCATTCAAAGAGCTTCAAAATCATCCTCGCCGTCTGTGAAATTCGTCCATGATTCAGCTTATAATTTTGTCAATCTATCCGGATATAAAGAGTCAGATTCAAAGCAGTTCCCGGAACATTCTCAGCTTAAACGTCAAAGTTTCCTGCTATTTGGAGGTGCCGGCCGTAAGCACCTCCACTGCCGCCTGAATCTGCGGATCATCTTCCGGTGCCAATGTCCCGGCGGCAATGGCGGCGCGGACCTCGTCGCTTACCTCTACTGTAATATCCGGCTGGATGCCCACTCCGATCAGGCTTTTCCCCTCCGGCGTAAAATACTTGCCAGCCGAAAGTCCCACAGCTGAGCCGTCACTGAATTCATAGGTATATTGGAAATACCCCTTGCCGCAGGTAGGCATGCCTACAATGGTCCCGGCTCCGTACTCCTGAATTGCAGCAGGGAAAAATTCCGCGGCAGAATAAGAGTCTTCATTGCAGATCACGGCCATCGGCATGTCCAGATAATCCGAGTCGGACTCCTCCACGCTTTCATTTCCTGCGTAATCTACGCTGCGGAACAACACGCCCTCCGGGAGCAGATAATCCAGCGTCTTTACAAGCTCTGACACATACCCGCCCGGATTGTTCCGCACATCAAATATAATTGAACACGCTCCCTGCTCCTGCAGATCTTCAATTGCGGAAATTGTTTCCTCTGCACACCGGGCATCAAAATTGTGAATGGCCACCAGGCCAATGTTATTATCCAGCATCTGGTAGGTTACAACGTCCGTCAAAATTCTTGCGCGCGTTACATTGAAAGACAGCGTCTCTTCTCCCCGGACAATTCCAAGTGTTACCTGTGTTCCCTCTTCACCCCGTATAATGCTTCTGAGCTCTGATATCGTCATGTCTGCCACATTTTCACCATTGGCCGACACGATCACGTCTCCCGCCTGCAAGCCTGCCTGCTGTGCACCGCTGTTGCTCTGTACGCTGATAATAGAAAATCCCGTTCCGTCTTCTGTCTGCTGAATCGTGACGCCGATTCCGACATAAGCATTTTCGGTCTGCTCCTTGTGGGCAGAGTATTCCTCCGCGCTCAGATAATAGCTCCAGCGGTCTCCCAGCGAAGAAATCATTGCATCTGCCGCCGCATCCTCCACTGCTGTCATATCCGCATCTTCAATGAATCGGTTTTCAATCAAATACTCAATCTGATCCAGTTTTGTGGAGCCGGAAAATTTCCAAACAATAAATCCGACTGTTGCCGCGCAGGCAGCCAGTGCCGTTGCCGCGTATGAAAGAACCCGAAGCGTTTTTTTCATTTTGCTCACCTTTTAATTCCATCTGAAACAAAAGACTGCCCCGATGGCAACCAGGGCGGTCTTTTTTTATACGGTTTGTAATTTAATAAAGCGCAACATAGTTGCAGGGGTTTACATAGCTTCCGCCCACGGCAATTCCAAAGTGGAGATGGTTGCCCGTAGACACGCCGGTGCTCCCCACATACCCGATGGTCTGCCCCTGATTTACCTTCTGGCCGCTGCTGACAATATAATTTGTCATGTGCATATAAATTGACGAGAAGCCGTCGCCGTGGTTAATGGTCACATAGTATCCGGCCGTACTGGAATAGCTGGCAATCGTTACCGTTCCGCCCCGAGACGCCACAATGGGCGTTCCTGCGTTCGCAGACAGATCGACTCCCTGATGATAGGTAGACGCACCGCTGGTCGGCGACTCACGGAATCCAAAGGGGCTGGTGATCATCTTGTAGCTGCACGGCACCAGCCACGTCGTACCTACGGTAATGCCGCTGTCTGAGCTGCTGCCTGAATCGGTGGAATCTGTCGTACCGGAGCTGTTGTTTCCATCCGGATCACTGATAGGAACCGTCGGCGCAACTGTCGTCGGCGGAACATAGGTCGCCATGTAGGCAATCCACTCATCCAGCTTGGCCTGATTGTACTCTTCCTCTTTTTGCGCAATTTCCTCCAGAAGCGCTTCGTCCTCCGCTTCCAGATCCTCCTGCTGCAGCTGCAGTTCCTCACTCTTGGCAAGCAGCTCTGCGATGATGTTGTCCGCTTCCTCGCGTTTGGCATCCAGTTCTGCCTGCGCGGCATCCAGCTCGGAGCGTGTATCCTCCAGTTCACCTTTTTCTGTTTCCAGCTCCGCCTGCGCATCCTCAACTCTCTGCGCAGCATCGCTCAGCTCCTGCAGGCGGCGGGTATCCGACGCCGCAATCTCCTCGACCATATTCAGCCGATCCAGCAGGTCTGAAAAGCTGTTTGCTTTGAAAATAACCGCCCAGTAGCTGACAGTGCCTTCCTCTTCCATTGCCTGAATGCGCGTCTTGCAGTCTGCATTCAGTTCCTCAAATCTGTCCTCAGCCGCGTCCAGCTCCTCCTGCTGGTCGGCAATCAAAACGCTGTAGGCGCTGATCTGCTCGTTAATATTTATAATCTCCGTATGGAGCAGCCCGATTTCCTGATCAATCACGTTTTTTCTGGCTACAATATCCGCGATCTCATCGGATGTTGCTTCATACTGACTCTGCAGCTCTGCCATCTGGTCCTTTAAATCTTCCCGGTCCTGCTGCAAAGAATTGATTTGCTTTCGGATTTCACTGGAAGACGCAGCTGCGGCTTTCGTGGGTAAAATGCTGAGCAGCAGCATCAGCAGCATCACAGCCGCCATAATCCCTGCCAAAATAGACACGAAACGTTTCCGATTTTTCATAGAAGATACTCCTTTGCGCATGGAAAAAGTTTCTTGCGCGCTCTTACTTTACAGGTACGCCATCGGATTGACATAGGTCCCCGCATAGGAAATTCCAAAGTGCAAATGCGGCCCGGTCGAAACACCGGTGCTGCCCACATACCCAATGAGCTGCCCCTGCGCGACACTCTGCCCTTCCGAAACAACATAACGGGTCATATGCATGTAGATTGACGCAAATCCATCCCCGTGGTTAATAGATACATAATATCCCGCGCCGCCGGCCTGATACGCCGCCGTCGTAACTGTGCCTGCCCGCGTTGCGTAAATCGGCGTTCCCGCATCACAGGCCATATC
>CAVIFH010000039.1:0-11176 GCA_963641615.1 bacterium
ATCATACACTACTGTAATCGTTGAAAAATAACAGTAATCATATATTTTCCGTTTGTTTACTACGTCAGGGCCAATATAAAGATACGGCAATATGTGACCATTCACCTGTACCCGGTAATCCGTAAATGTAAAGGCATAGCCGTGCTCCTCCATAAAGGCGAGCTGCCGCTCAAGCTTCTGCGCATCCCACATATCATCACTGTCCAGGAAGGCAATCCATCGTCCTTTTGCCTCCCGCAGAGCCCTGTTTCGGCTGAGTGCAGCGCCGGAATTGCGTTCATTTTTTAAATACCGAATGCGTGCATCCGCAAATGACGCCACGACTTCGTCCGTATTATCCTTAGAACAATCATCTACAATGAGTAATTCCCAATTTTTATACGTCTGCGCCAGCACAGAGCGGATGGAGTCTCCAATATAGTCAGCCGTATTATAAGACGGCATAATTACGGATACAAGATCGTTCATATCTGATTTCCCCGCATATTTTCTATCCTTAAGTCATTTCTTCTGTGTCCACTGAAGCAGCAGGTGAAGTGGTTGGTATCAACGCATGATTATAGTATTGCCAGCCGTCTATACGCACATCTGCCTTCTGAGAATCTCTTTGGCCTGCGTCTGTTTCTCTGCATACTCCTCACGGGTCACGCGTCCGGATTTCAGCAGATAATCACCGAAGTCATCAGCAATATCTATCTCATCAGCAGAAGAATTTTGCATTCCCTTCTGATGAAAGAACACCTGCCTTATGGTATCAAAAACAATTTTGGCGTCACCGCGAAAGGAAATATTCTGAATGTATTCCAGATCCGCCGCAAGCTTCTCATCCCACGGGAGCGCATTCCTGCCGCGGGTCTGCGCGAGACCCGAAAGTCCGGGCCGTACACTGTGTCTCTGCCTCTGTTCAGGCGTCATAAACACCATATCCCGCACCAGCTGGGGCCGTGGGCCGATGATGCTCATCTCGCCCTTCAAAATATTTAATACCTCCGGAAGCTCATCCAGCGACGATGCCCGCAGGGCTTTTCCAAATTTTGTCAGCCGAATCTCATCCGGCAGCAGATTTCCCTCTGTGTCCCGTTCATCCGTCATGGATCGGAACTTGTAAAGATTAAATACTTTCTCATCTTTTCCCGGACGCGGCTGCTTGAAGATTACAGGCTTCCCGAGTTTGAGCAGCACCAGCAATGCAATCACGGCATAAAGCCACCAAAACAAAATAATTGCCAGCGATGCGATCAGTATATCCAGAAAACGTTTCAGATATTTCTCATAGAATGTTTTCCTGTGCATTCTTTTCCCCTTATTCGAAGCAGGCGTGAATCACCTGTATAATTTTCTCCTGCTGCCGGGCGGTCATCTTATTGTCGCTGGGCAGGCACAATCCCCGGGAGAAAATATCCATGCCCACATCCGCCGCATCGCCGGGAAGATACGCATTTGACTGCGCGCGGCCGCTGCCGGTACGCACAATGAAAGGATTCATTCGATAAATCGGCTGCATATGCATCGGCTTCCAAATGGGGCGTCCTTCCGCGTTGATGGAAGCAATGGCCTCCAGAATTTCCGTCGGACAGGTCTTGCCGGGAGTCCTGCGGTAGCACACATCCCGCTCTCCGCGCACCTGCGGGCACATGGCATCCGCATCAATCAGGAGGCAGGAAAGCCAGTAATTCGGCTCAGAATTCTCAAAATCAATGGGATTCATGGAGACGGGCAGGTCCTTCAGTCCTTCACGATAGCGCTCATAAATTGCCTTTTTCTGTGCAATATGCTCTTTCAGGTACGGAAACTGCCCGCGGACGACACCGGCAATCACATTGCTCATGCGGTAGTTATAGCCCAGCTCCTCATGCTGATACCATGGGGCATTTTCCCGCGCCTGCGTAGACCACTTGCGTACCTTATCGGCGGCAGCTTTATCGTCTGTCAGGAAGCAGCCGCCGGCACTCCCCGTAATAATCTTGTTTCCATTAAAGGAGATTGTATTGTACCTGCCGAATGTGCCGGTCTGGCGCCCGCGGTATGCCGCACCAAGAGATTCTGCCGCATCCTCTACCAGAATGGCATGATGGCGGCGCATCACATTGCTGAGTTCATCAATTTTTCCCGGCGTACCATACAGATGGGCAACCACTACAATTTTCACATCCGGATAGATTTCGAACGCATTTTCCAGCGCCGCCGGATCCATATTCCAGGTGTCATACTCCGTATCGATAAACACCGGCTCTCCGCCCTCGTAGGCAACGGGATTCACCGTTGCATCAAAGGTCATATCAGAGCAGAATACCCTTTTCCCCTCCAGCGCTCCGTGGCCTACCGGCGGCGCCCCGTAAGCTTCCATGCCGGCAAGCTTCAGTGCCAGATGCAGTGACGCAGTCCCCGCGGAAAGTGCCACCGCGTATTTGCAGCCGACGGTTTCACAGGCAAGGTGCTCCACCTCGTTGATATTTTCGCCGACGGTAGACATCCAGTTGGTGTCATACGCCTGCTTCATATATTCCATTTCCGGGCCGTGCATGGTGGGGCTGCTGAGCCAGACCTTTGCCGGAAATTTTTCAAATCGGTTGTCATCGGTAAACATATTCGTCTGCCCCTTCCGAAAACGATGCCGGATGCAGCAAACGCTGCTCGGTATATGCAACATTTGCTCCCTATTATAATAGGAAATCAATCATAATGCAATCCAAAAAACGCCGCAGCAGACAAAAGGGCCTCGGGGAAGTCTCCACTAGAGTGTGGGGCTTCTCCGAGGCTGGCATCAAACTGTGTTATTCATTGACGCTCGGGCGGATGGTGGAAATCTCCGGTATGACCTCCTCCAGAGCATCCAGCACAATTCTGGCGGTATCCAGAGAAGTAAACATATTCACGCCGTTTTGCACTGCGCAGCGCCGGATGGCAATGCCATCGTCATGATGGGTCGTGCTGTTGATGGCTCTGGTGTTGAGGATATAGCTGACATAACCCGCGCGAATGGAATTCAGGATCTCATTGCTTCCGTCGCTGAGCTTGCGGCGCACCCGGGTGCGAATGCCGTGACTTTTCAGGAATGCGGCAGTGCCCTCCGTTGCCTCAATATTGAAGCCCAGGCGGTAGAACCGCTCCGCAAGAGGAAGGCCCTCCTGCTTGTCTTCATCCGCCAGGGTAATGATCACGGTACCGTAGTCCTTCATCTTGATGCCGGAAGCCTGCAGGGCCTTATACAGCGCCCGCTTTAAATCTCTGTCGTAGCCGATTGCCTCACCTGTCGACTTCATTTCCGGTGACAGGTAAGCATCCATACCGGTGAGCTTGGCAAAGGAGAACGCGGGAGCCTTGACATACCAGCGGTCTGCCTTCGGATGAGATGCGCAGTCAATTCCCTGCTCCGCGAGGCTCTGCCCCAGCATGACCCGCGTCGCGATGGACACCAGGTTCACCCCCGCGGATTTGGAAAGGAAGGGCACAGAGCGCGAGGCACGGGGATTTACTTCAATGATGTACACATCGTCATTTGGGTCGACGATAAACTGGATGTTAAACAGTCCCCGGATGCCGATCCCCAGACCAAGTCTGGCAGTGTAATCCACAATGGTCTGCTTCACCTGCCTTGAAAGCGTGAAGGGCGGGAAAACAGAGATTGAGTCGCCGGAGTGGACGCCTGTCCGCTCCACCAGCTCCATAATGCCGGGCAGATAAACCTGCTCTCCGTCGCAGATGGCATCCACCTCCACCTCGCGGCCGGCAACATACTTATCGATCAGGACCGGCTTCTTTTCGTCGATCGCGAAGGCGTTTTTCAGGTACGTCCGCAGCATTTCCTCGTTCGCAACGATCTCCATGGCTCTGCCGCCAAGGACAAAGCTGGGGCGAACCAAGGTCGGATAGCCGATTTCGGCTGCTACCTTCACGCCGTGCTCCACATCGGTTACCGCACCTCCCTTGGGATTCGGGATATGCAGGTGCTTAATCACAGCATCGAAGGCGTCGCGATTTTCCGCTTTTTCAATGGCATCGCAGTCGGTGCCGATGATTCTCACGCCCCGGTCATGCAGGCTCTGGGCAAGGTTAACTGCCGTCTGACCGCCGAGAGTCGCAATTACCCCAACCGGCTTCTCCAGATGGATGATGTTCATCACATCCTCCGTCGTCAGGGGTTCAAAATAGAGCTTGTCTGCCGTGGAGTAATCGGTAGAGACTGTCTCCGGATTGTTGTTGATCACAATGGCCTCATAGCCCATCTTGCGGATGGTATGAACGGCATGCACGGTGGAGTAATCGAACTCCACCCCCTGCCCGATCCGGATCGGGCCGGAGCCGAGGACAATGATCTTCTTGCGGTCTGTCACAACAGACTCATTTTCCTCGGCATAAGTAGAGTAGAAATAGGGAACATAGCTCTCAAACTCGCTGGCGCAGGTATCGATCATCTTATACACCGGGTAAATATTATTCTCAGTGCGCAGATGATAAACGGCATCCTCGTCCGTCTTCCAAAGCTCCGCCACGTAGGCGTCAGAGAAGCCCAGGCGTTTTGCCTCCTTCAGGAGCTCCAGATTTCCCTTCTGAGCCTCCAGTTCCTTTTCAAAGTCCACAATATGCTTGATCTTATCCAAGAAGAACATATCAATCTGGGTAATGTCGCAAATCAGCGACGCATCCACGCCCATCCACATCAGCTGGGAAATGGCATACAGCCGGTCGTCCGTTCCCTCCCGGATGTAGTCAAGCAGTTCCTCCACCGTCATATGCTCGGAGTCAAATTTGGCCATATGCAGATGGTTTTTGTTGTCCTCCAGGGAGCGGATTGCCTTAAGCAGGCTCTCTTCAAAGCAGCGGCCGACGCTCATGGTCTCGCCGGTTGCCTTCATCTGGGTAGAGAGCTGATTCTGTGCCGCCGGGAACTTATCAAAGGGGAAGCGGGGCATTTTTGTTACCACATAGTCAAGGCTCGGCTCGAAGCAGGCGGGGGTATTGGCCAGCTGAATTTCATCCAGCGTCATTCCGACGGCAATCTTCGCGGAAACCCGGGCAATCGGGTATCCCGTTGCCTTGGAGGCCAGTGCGGAGGAGCGGGAGACCCGGGGGTTGACCTCAATGACATAATAGCGGAAGGAATGGGGATCCAGCGCAAACTGGACATTGCACCCGCCCTTTACCTGCAGGGCGCGGATGATCCGCAGGGCCGCATCCCGGAGCATATGGTACTCCTTATTGGTGAGTGTCTGGCTTGGTGCCACCACAATGGAGTCGCCGGTGTGGATGCCCACCGGGTCCAGATTTTCCATATTGCAGACGGTAATGGCTGTGTCGTTGGCATCACGCATTACCTCGTACTCAATCTCTTTGTAGCCCTTGATGCTCTTCTCCACCAGCACCTGGTGCACCGGTGAAAGGGCAAGGGCGTTCTTCATCATTTCCCGCAGCTCATCCTCAGAATAGGCAAAGCCGCCGCCGGTACCGCCCAAGGTAAAGGCAGGGCGCAGGATGACAGGATAACCGATTTTCTTTGCAGCCTCTACTGCCTCTTCAATGGAATAAGTGATCTGGCTTGGGACAACCGGCTCGCCAATGGACTGGCAAAGCTCCTTAAACAGCTCACGGTCCTCCGCGCGCTCAATGCTGTCGGCGTCGGTGCCGAGGAGCTCAATCTCGCATTCCTTCAGCACGCCTTTTTTGGAAAGCTGCATGGCCAGATTCAGCCCGGTCTGTCCGCCGATGCCCGGGACAATTGCGTCCGGCCGCTCATAGCGGCAGATGCGGGCAAGATATTCCAGCGTAAGGGGCTCCATATAGACCTTGTCGGCAACCGACGTATCGGTCATGATGGTGGCAGGGTTGGAGTTTGCCAGAATGACCTGATAGCCCTCTTCCTTCAGGGCAAGGCATGCCTGGGTACCGGCATAGTCGAACTCTGCCGCCTGCCCGATGACAATGGGGCCGGAGCCGATTACCAGGACCTTTTTAATATCTGTTCTTTTGGGCATTGTCCTTTGCCTCCTTCATATAGTCGGTGAAATGTCCGAACAGGTATTGGCTGTCCTGCGGACCCGGCGCACTCTCCGGGTGATACTGCACGGAGAACACCTTATCCGCCGCGCACTCCGCGCCCTCTACCGTTCCGTCCAGCAAATTGATGTGGGTCACATGCAGGGCAGACCCCTCCAGGCTCTCCGGAACGACCGCATAGCTGTGGTTCTGAGAGGTCATTTCGATTTTCCCGGTAAGGAGATTCCTCACGGGGTGGTTGCCGCCCCGGTGGCCGAATTTGAGCTTATAGGTCTTGCCGCCGTAGGCAAGGGAAATAATCTGGTGCCCCAGGCAGATGCCGAAAATCGGCACCTTCCCGATGAGCTGCTTTACGGTCTGCGTCACCTCCGGCACATCCTCCGGGTCGCCGGGACCATTGGAGAGGAACACGCCGTCCGGCTTCATGAAGAGGATTTCCTCTGCCGGGGTATCAAAGGGCACAATGGTCACATTGCACCCGAAATGATTCAGGCTGCGGATGATATTCAGCTTAATGCCGCAGTCAATGGCGACTACATGATATCTGGCATCCGCCGTCCGGGAATACCATCTCTTTTTGCAGCTGACCCGGCGCACCGCATCGTGGGGAACAGGGGTGGCAGCAATGATTGCCAGCGCCTCCTCGACGCTTGTTTCCGGTGATGTAATCAGCACACGTCGGCTGCCGAGATTGCGGATGCTCCGGGCCAGCTTTCTTGTATCGATGCCGGAGATCGCCGGAATATTATCCTCCTCCAGCAGCTCTGCAAGGGACTTGACACAGCGGAAATTGGACGGCATGTCGTTGTAGTCATATACAGCAAGCGCCCCGATGCTGGGGATCTTGCATTCGTAATCCTCTTCGCAAATACCATAGTTTCCGATCAGCGGATAGGTCATCACCACCATCTGGTCCGTATATGACAAATCCGACACGATCTCCTGATAGCCTGACATGGAGGTATTGAATACGATTTCGCACACCCGGTCTTCCCTGCTGCCGAATGCGTAGCCATAGTATTCGCTTCCGTCTTCCAAAACAATTTTTCGATCAAACTGTCTCATGGTTCCTCCTCTTGAATACGGTGTTGCCCATAAAAAAACGGGTCCCCACGAACATTGAGAAATTCTCATGCCCATGAGCACCCATGCTCGTTAACGGAGATTATACCATTGCCGTTTTCTATTGTCAATTTGACAAATAAAGAGAAATCCGTGCAGAGGGAGTGCACAGATTTATGTATTTTGATAGTATAAATATTCGGCATTATGCATTTACTCTGCATATTATTCAGTTTCGGTGCATAAATGTCTTTCGACATTTTTACAGATTGCTTTCACTGCGCAGAGAGCTCCCCCGCAGCCAGCTGCCGATTCCCGTCAGGCTCAGCAGCAGCGCAGCCAGGAAAAAGCCGGGTATCACGATGACCCACCAGGCATTTGTCAAAAGGGCACGCTGGGCAGAGGACAGAATGCCGCCCCAGGATACGGTATCCAGCGGCAGCCCCATGCCGAGAAAACTGAGCGTCGACTCGCAGATAATGGCCGAGCGAATATTCATAACCACCATAAAGGCCGTGGAGGAAATAAAATTAGGAGCCAGATGCTGCCGGAGAATATGCATAAAGCTGCCCCCCATGGCTTTGGAGGCCACAACATATTCGCTCCTGCGCAGCCGCTTTACCTCCGTACGCACGACCTTTGCAATGGAGTACCATCCGGTGGCGCCGATAATTGCAGAAATAGAGAGAATGCCTGCCTCTCCCAGAACAGCCTGAAGGAAGAGGATCATCATCAGCTCCGGCACGCTCAGCAGGATTTCGACAACGCGCATGAGAATGCCGTCCGCAAAGGGAGGGGCCATTCCGCTGACCGTACCGTATACGATTCCGATTGCAGCAGAAATGAGCGCCGAAAAAAATCCAATGAAGAGGGATACCCTTCCCCCGTGCCAGATGCAGCGGAACAAATCCCTGCCCATGGCGTCCGTCCCGAAGGGGAAAGCGGCGCAAGGGGACACAGATGTGTGCAGCAAGTCCATATAGCCGGGGTCACCCGGGGCGATCCATGGTGCAGCCATGCATCCCAGAAGAAGCACCGCAAGCACCGCGAGGGAAACGTACGGCATTTTTCTGTGCGCCCCATGGGCCGGTCTGCTCTCCTCGACCGGCTGTATGCCCACAATGGCAAAGTCATCCATTTTATCTCTCCTCCGGTGCGTCACCCGGGCGAATTCTCGGGTCAATTCTCTCATTGATCATCTGCCCCAAAAAGCCGCAAAAAATTACGACAATCCCCGTCAGCATGGCAAGCACCATAAGCATATTATAGTCGGATTGCTGTGCCGCCTCGTAGGACAGTGCGCCGATGCCGGGATAGGAAAACACCGTCTCCACAATATAGGTTCCGCCCAAAATGTGGGGCACGGAAATGGCCATCAGGCTGATGAATGCCGGCAGGGCATTGTGCAGACAGTGGCGAAGCAGAATTTTCCCTTTGCCAAGTCCCTCGGACCTGCACAGCAGCACATAGTCTGCTCTCGCCTCCTCCAGGACCTCATTGCGGATCAGATAGGCATAGTACCACAGGTGCCCCAGGGTTACAACAATCAGGGGTAAGATCAGGTGCTGCATCCTGTCGGAGATGTCACCGGATTTTCCCACGCAGTAAGCTCCGGAGCTCGGCAGCCATCCCAGCCGGACGCTGAAAATCAGGATCAGCACCAGTGAAAGCCAGAATTCCGGGATACTGCTGATGACCGTACCGACGGTGCAGGTAAGCCTGTCAAACAGGCTGTTTTCCCGCCACGCACAGGCAAGTCCCAGGAAAATGCTCCCGAACAGGATCAGCAGGAACCCGCTGCCCCCCAGGATCAGTGTGTTTCCGATGCGCTTTCCGATCACCTGTGCAACACTCTGCTTGTACTTATAGGAGATGCCGAAATCGCCCTTCAGGGCATTCTGAAGCCACCGCACATACTGCACAGCCAGCGACTGATTCAGCCCCAGCTTCTCCCGGGCCTGCTCTTTTTCCTGGGTGCTCATTTTTTCTGTCCGATCCCCGTAGTATGCCTGCAGCGGATCCGTAGGCGCAAGGTGCGCGGCAAAGAAAACAATCACAGAAAGGATAAGTACGCTCAGCGCAAAAGCAGCGCACTTTTTTACATAATAAAATACAGCTGTCATCCGCCGCAGCTCCCTTATTTTTCAGTCAGTACAAAATGGTCCTCGGAAATCTCCCGCAGCTGTCCCCGCACTGAAAAGTTCATCTCATCGAAATTGGGAACTTCCCGGCTTTTCTCCCGAATCGGGTCCGGGTACGGTATGGCCGCCAGCAGCATTCTGGTATAGGGATGCAGCGGGTCTGCAAGGAGCACATCTGTGGGCGCCAGTTCGACCAGCCGTCCGCGGTACATGACGCCGATTCGGCTGCACAGGAAGGCAACCATGGTCAGGTCATGGGCAATGAAGAGAATCGAAAACCCATGCTCCTCCTGCAAATGGCGAAAGAGATTCACAATCTGCGCCTGAATGGAGACATCCAGCGACGCAATGGGCTCGTCCGCAATCAGCAGCTCCGGTTCCATGGAAAGTGCCCGGGCAATTGCCACCCGCTGGCGCTGTCCGCCGGACATCTGCCCCGGATATTTGTCAAGAAATGACTCATCCAGCCCCACATAGTGCAGCTGGAAAGCCGCCTCGTCCCGATAGCTTCCCCGCGGCGGGTGAATCTTATGAATTTTCATTGGCTCCGCAACAATATCCGCCGCCTTCATCCGCTGATTCAGGCTGGATGCGGAGTCCTGAAAAATCAGCTGCCGTTTTTGCTGCAGCATCTTCCGGTTGGCCCGGAAGGCAGCCGCGTCGCAGGTATTGATGCCGTTGAAAAGGATTTCTCCCTTCTCCGGCGCATACAGATTCATCAGGCATCGGGCAAGGGTCGATTTTCCGCATCCGGACTCCCCCACCAGCCCCAGAATCTCTCCCCGGCGGATGGTGAAGGAAACGTCATCCACTGCGGTAAAAGTGTGCCTTTTATCCAAGCGGAACCTGTGGGTCAGGTTTCTGACTTCCACGATCGGGTCATTCATTTATCTTCCCTCCGATGGGCGGTGCAATCTCCGGTGCCCGCTCATCCAGCAGCCAGGTTGCCGCATAATGCGTATCGGAAATACGGAACATCGGCGGTGCCTCGCGGTAGTCGATGGCAAGGGCATATTCATTCCGGCAGGCGAAGGCGTCCCCCTTGGGCGGGTGAATCAGAGAGGGCGGCATGCCCGGAATGGTGCCCAGCCTCCCGTCCTTGGCATACGCCGGGAGGGAGCGCAGCAGCGCCCAGGTGTAGGGGTGCCGAGGGGTATAATAAATTTCCTCCGCCGTGCCGATTTCCACAATTCTTCCGGCATACATGATTGCGACCCGGTCTGCCGCCCGGGCCACGACACTTAAATCATGAGAAACCAGAATGGTTGCGGTATCGCATTTGCGCTGAATATCCCGCAGCAGATCCAGGATCTGGGCCTGCACGGTAACATCCAGGGCTGTCGTCGGCTCATCGGCAAGCAGGATGCGCGGATTGGAGGCCAACGCAATGGCCATGACCGCTCTCTGGCGCATGCCGCCGGAAAACTGATAGGGATACTGCCTGCCGCGAAGCTCCGGCTCCGGTATTCCCACCAGCGTCATCAGTTCCGTCACACGGGCATGCAGCTCCCGCTTTCCCAGCTTCGGCGCATGCACACGCACCGCCTCGGCGATCTGATATGCAATGGTACGGGTGGGGTCCAGCGCCGTCATGGGGTCCTGAAAAATCATGCTGAAAAGCCTTCCCCGAAGCTTTTGCATACTGCGCTGGGAAAAGGATGTAATATCCGCACCGTTTACGATGATTTTCCCGCCTGTTATTTGAGCGGAGCGGGGCAGGAGCTTCATAATGCTCCTGCACAGCATACTTTTTCCGCATCCGGATTCCCCTACGACGGCCAGCACTTCCCCCGGGTGGAGCTCCAGGCTGACCCCCCGCAGGGCCTGCACATCTCCCTCCGGGGTTGGGATGGAGACAGAGAGATTTTCAATTTTCAGTAAATCTTCCGTATGTTCTCCCTCCCATTTTTAACTGCGTATTATCTTGAGGCAATACCGCATAATGAGGCAAGGGCATTCATCGAGAGATTTTGGCTCAA